>CAKOMH010000001.1:0-74577 GCA_934096595.1 uncultured Bacilli bacterium
TCTAGGGCTTTTTCAAATTTTAAAGTAAAAAAAAGAAGCTAAGTAGAAATTATTCATTTCCACTCAGCCCCTTTTTTAAGCAAAAAAAACAATATCAATGAATTTTATCATCAATATTGCTTTTAGTTTTTATTTTACTAAGGCATCAGATTTAATTGTCTTTTCTCTTTCATTACCAGTTCTAGTCCAACCATCTAGACTTTCACTAGTACTCCATTTATATTGATATGTAACATTTTCTTCTGTATCAACTATTGGATCTTTACAATCTAAAGTTTTCTTAACACAAGTATGTGTTCCTTCATCATATATATAGTTTACGGAGTCCGGACATTCATAGCCTTTAATTGTACCTTTAGTTACTTTTGTACATGTTTTATTTTCTTTATCTAAAGTAGCATCTTTATCTTCACAATAATATTCTTCCTTAGATTCTACATGTCTTGTACAAGTCATATTTTCACCAGTACCATTTGGAGTAAATCCTTCAGGACAAGTATATTTATATGTTGTAGTTGTTTCTTTTTCAGCAGTTATATAACATGTAGTACCTTCTTGTTTATATCCAGCAGGACAAGTATATTGAGTTTCTGTAGTATTCTTAGTTGGTTCTACTGAATCAATTTTTTGACAAGTATTAGTAAATATATTCATGTAATATCCATTAGCCGTATCGCAAGTATAAGAAGTTTCTGTCTTAGTTTCTTTAGTTGCATCATAATAACAAGTAGATTCGTCGAATGATAATTTACCACCCTTATCACAAGTTGAAGTTTTCTTTCCTTCCATTTCAACATATGTCTGTGAAGTTCCAGGAGTACAATTAGTAATAGTGGTACTTCCAGTAGTACAATTTCCGTTACCATCATATGTACCAGATGAACAAATAGCATTCATACTCTTACAAGAATAAATAGTTTTGCCCATAGTAGTTGAAGCATTACATACAATCTTACCTGAACTAGTATAACCTGATTGATCAGTAGAATAACTACCATACGATTTAGCATTATCCCAAGTAGCAGGAACACTACTACCTTTACCAATACATCTACCTAAAGAATCTTTAGTTGTACCAGAAGGACAATCACAAGTTGGCGTAGTTTTTAAACATTTATCACCACTTGGTGTTGTACCAGAAGGACAATAACGATTATCTGTAATAGTAGCAGAATAACGGCATTGTTTTGTAAATGAATTCAAACTATCTGATGAATATCTACAAGAATACTCATCTTTTGTAGTTGAAGTTTGAGTTGGTGCTACAGTTAATAGCTTCTCACATTTTTTTGTTATAGAATTATAACTATAACCATTTTTTGTATCACAAGTATAAGTTGTTGTACCTGGGGTTACAGTAGCTTCTACATATTTAACACATGTACTATTTACCTCAGTATATCCAGCAGGACATTTAGTTTCGGTTTTATCTACTTCTTTCTTAGGAGTAGCAGTTTCATCATAACCACCAGTTGTATTTTTCTTAGCCTCGGTTACAGTTTTATTATCCTCAAAATATATTGGAGTAGCAGGAATTGTTTCCCCAGTTACTTCTTTATAACATCTATTAGTTGATGAATCTAACTTATAACCATCTTCACAACGATAAGTGTTTTTTGTATTATAAACTGGTTTCTTAAATTCATATTCTTTTACAGTTTTAATAACATTACCATCTTTATCGACAGTTTCATTATCTTTTATTTTATCTTCTTCATCATCTTCGCTATTATTAATACCATCATTTTGTTTATTATCATCAGTAGTAGTTGAATCTTTACCACTATCAGATCCTTTATCAATATTTGTGGTATTCCTTGTAGTAATTGTTTCTAAAACATAATCACTTGAAGTATCACAAGCAAGTTGAGTTTTTAAAACATACTCACTTGTTCCTGTCTTTGTTATTTGAGCATAAGAATTAGTTTTATTACAAGATTTATTATTCTTATCAACAAAATCAGAAACCAATTTTTTGCTTATCATACTATCTAAATTAATAGTAGATGATTCACCAATATTTTCTGGCATATTACCACTAGAAGTATAATAACTTTTAGCGGCTTCTTTCATAATATTTAAATTCGTTGTAAATGCTTGTTTATAATTAGCATCTTTATTAGTTTTTGGCATAATTAGCATCATAACAATTACTGTTAACGCAATTACACCAACAACAAATAAAATATTTTTCCAATTAATTTTTAATTGATATTTAGTATCTTCGTACATATAAATTCCCCCTTTAAGTTATAATGTTAATCTGGTATCTTTAGCTAACGATAACACACGCGACTTTGAAGTGACTTTTGCTCTTGAATGAAGTTTATCCTTAACACTATTTGTCTCCTCATTTGAATTTGTCATCTCAAAACCAGACAAAATGCGTTGATACTTGTTATTCTTAATATCATTCAATATTGAATTAAATTCGGTTCTATCAATAAACAAGAAGCCCATAAGATCCTCATCAGTATATGGATCACTTGGATTGTTTTTGTTGTAATCAGCAGCCCAAGCAACAATAGAACAAGCAACGCCATGATTATAACTATAGTTATTCAAATCAACAAACATTTGCATTTGATCTCCAGATGTTCCTTTTTGAGTTCCTGAATGTCTAGGTGTAGAATCGGTTCTAGTTCCACGAGTTCTATTTCCACATAGAGTAGCTACTATGTCTTGAACACAAGCACCTTCAGCCTCAGCCTTTGGTCCTAAATCTTTTGGCTTAGTATGTTGGATTGCATAATCAATGGCAGAAACTTTATCCCATGCTGCTTGCACCATTTCTGACACAGTTTCATAAAGTGGAATATTTTGAATTCCATTAGATAAACTAAATAAAGCCCCAGGACAAACCATATTTTCATATATAAATCTAAAGAAATCAACAGTTGAAAATAAATCATTCGATTTTATAACATTATACAATTTATTTTCACATTTATTTAAGAAATTTCTTTGATTCTTGTTGGCCTCAGAATACTCATCATTACCAGGAAAATAAATATAATTTCCACCAACATTTTTTCTAAAATCAGAATCACTAACAGTCTTTGTACTACGAACTTTGTTAATAAAATTTATGTAATAATTATAAATTATAGGATTATGCTTTGCATCTGTAATAACACATTGATGATAATTATTTCTAACATTAATAGGAACGACCTTATCATTTCCATTCTTGAAGTATATCCATTCAAAATTAATTCCCTTATTTTTTCCAGCATCCTTAACAAATGTACCACTAATAAAGTCGTTTACAAATTGAGAATACAGAGCCTCATTTGTTACTGCGGCAGCATCAGCTTCAAGAATAAAATCGAATTTTGACATAGCAGCCATCATTCCGACCATTACTAAAGCGTCTCGGGATTTTTTTAAAACTTCCCTTCTACTATACAATTTTTGTGTAGATAATTCATTTGCTACATTCTTATTTTCATTTTCCATATTGATTCCCCCAATCAATTACTCTTTCATGTACATCTCAAGTTGTTTTCGCCACATATGTTAACACAAAATACACATCTTGTCAATCAGTATTCGATATGATATAATTTACACACGGGGCAGCATTGGTTTCGACAGATATTTGTAAATTTTAGATGGCAAGTAGTCATGAAAACGACTTAAAATTTTCAATTAAATTTAAATGACGAAACAGAAGGAAACTTTGGTTTCAATTTTGCTCCTTCATTTGCTTAAGTAAGCATTGGAGCTGCTTATTCTAGATTTATCTGTGATTTAGTTTAAGTATAATATTAGCGGATTATATTATTTTATTTGATTAGAATAAAATAATGAATAATATCTAATCTAGTTATAAATAAGGTAAGTTAAAGCCATTTTTATAATGAAATTCAAGTTTTAACTAAACTTGTAGAAGTCTAAGGTTTAGATATTTGGACAGGAGTTCAACTCTCCTCTGCTCCACCAATTAAAATAAAACTCAAATATTAGAGTTTAACATATTATAACTAGAATCACCTTCTAGTTTTTTTGTTATCAAAAGCACTTTACAGCCAATATAATTTATTATAAAGTAATATTGTTTAATCAAAAAGAAGGAAATATTATGTATTTATTGGAAGAAGACTTTATCAAATTAACAAGTTTATACAATTCTTTATTGAATTTATTAAAAAAAGAATTTATTAACAACTATGAAATAACAATTGAAAATGCTATATCGTATATTCATAACTTTTATTTACAATTACAAGCAAAATCTCTTGATACATTAATTCCTTCTCTTTATAATCTTCCAAGCGATGGTATATTAAGTTTATATGGTTTTCAAATATGTCGATACACAAATATTCTTTTATTTGATTTTCTTAATATATTAGGATTAAACCCTATTATTCAATATATTTATGTTGATAATAAAAATGATTGGCACCAAGTAAATGCTATAAACGCTAATCATGTTGTTATTTGCATTTTAAAAAATAATAGCAAATTATTTCTTGATTTATATAATAATATTTATTTTAAAGACAATTTAACTCTAATTAATATCTCATCACAGATAACTGTTCTAAATTTACTGTATATTCCAATCTTAAAAGATATAAATAACATTATAGATAAATATATAAACGCCCAAAAACTTGGTATTAAACATCTCTACTACTAAATCTACTACTAAAAAAAGGCTACATCTGTGCCTTTAATAATCTTGTTAAAATAGAAATTAAATTAGTATCAGTTACTGCATCAACATAAATATCTGCACCATCTAAAATTTCTTCTAAAATCTTTACTTTATTGGGAACCATTTCTAATTTTTCATCAATTCCCATTACTAAGAAATACTTAGTACCACCATACATAGTTTCATTTAAAACTACATACTTTTCATTATTTTCTAAAGTTATTATTGTATTTGTTTTCAAGCCCATAATTACCTCTTTTAGTTATTAAAACTATCATCATTATTTAAATAATTAAATAAATCATTTAATTCACTTAATGAACTATCTTCTTCGTCTTCTTCTTTTTTCTCTTCTTCTATTTCTTTAGAAGTTTCTTCTTCATTTTTATCTTCTGTAAAATCAGTTATATCAACAACCTTTTGCTTATCAATATGATTATCTTCTTCTTTATCTTCATCGTTAAAACCATACATTGATGAGAAATCAAATGACGAAGCAAAATCATCTTTATTTTCTTCTACAGTATCTTCTTTTCTATCATCTTCAGTGTTTTCTACTTTTTCTTCTTCTTTATCTGAACTCTCAGCATCATCAGAGCCAAAAATATCTGTATCAAAATCTAAATTAAAATCATTATTATCATCAAAACTAAAAGGAACATCTTCTTCTTTTTCTTCTACACTAACATTATCTTTTTTAAAAGCACTTTCTTCACCGCCAATAAAGTCTACGGCATCAGTTAAAGCTTCATTATAGAAAGATACTGTTTCTTTAACAGAATCATACTTTTCTAATTCTGATGTATTATCTCTTAATTTATCAATTAAATCTTTAACACTAATCTTTAAATTTTCTAATTCGTTATCAGTATTATCATATTCTTTATCAATTTCAATAATCCTTAGAATTCTTTCCATTTCCCAATAAATATCTTTAGTTTTGTTTAATAAATCTAATAATTTAGTATTTTCTTCTTTAATACCTTTAAATTTTTCAGCATTGCTTCTTGCTTCTTCTTCATTTTGTGTAGCTTCCGTAACTACATTTTTAATTTTATCACACTGTTCTAAAATAATTTGTTTATTCATAACTATCCGTCCCTCTATTATTACTATAAATAAACTATACCATAAATACTTGTTTAATGCAATAAAAAAAGAACTCTAAACAAGTTCTAATTTTACAGTTAGAGCATCGTCTCCAACTCTTTCTTTTAATTTAATAATTCTAGTATATCCACCGTTACGATCTTTATATTTAGGTGCTAGTTCATTAAATACTTTACTAACTACATCTTTATCATTATGTAAGAAAGCAAGTGCTTTTCTTCTAGCAACTAGAGAACCATCTTTACCATAAGTAATCATACGATCAACAAATTTTCTAGCTTCTTTAGCTCTAGCTTCAGTTGTTACAACATAACCATTGTTAATAACATCTTTAGTAAGACCAGCAAGAATACTTCTACGAATACGAGATTCTCTATTTAATTTTCTGTACTTTGTCATATTACCTCCTAATAATTAGTCTTTAAAATTTAGACCCATTTCTTTAACTTTATCAATTACTTCTTTTAAAGATTTTTTACCTAAGTTTCTAATCTTTGTAACTTCAACTTCTTTTTTGTTAATTAAATCTTGAACAGTATTTACGCCTGCTCTCTTCAAACAGTTATAAGCACGAACAGAGAATTCAATTTCTTCAATAGGAGTTTCTAAAGTCTTAGTAATTGTATCTACTTTCTTTTCTGCCATAATTCCACCAACATCAGCAATATTATTTAAATCAGCAATAATATTAAAATGTTCGATTAAAATCTTAGCAGATAAAGCCATTGCTTCTTCGGGAGTTATTGAACCATTTGTATAAACATTCATAATTAGTTTATCAAAATTTTCATTTTGACCTACACGAGTTGGTTCTACTTCGTAACTAACTCTTTCGATAGGTGAGTATAAACTATCAATAGCAATAACTCCTAATTTTTTTTCTCCAAGTAATTTTTCATTTGCTTTTGCATCAACATATCCACGACCAGTATCAATAGTCATTTCCATATCAATTTTGCCACCCTTAACTAAATTACAAATAACTAAGTCAGGATTTACAACTTCAATTTCGGCATCGCAAGCAATCATACCAGCAGTTACTTTTCCTTCAGTATTTGCTGTTAAGTGAAGAACCTTATTTGCTAAACTCTCTTTACTAGCATGATTAATTAATACTACACTCTTTAAATTTAGAATAATTGTTGTTACATCTTCAACTACACCATCAATTTTTTGGAATTCATGCATTACTCCATCAATTTTAACAGAAGTAATAGCACATCCAGGTAAACTTGATAACATAACTCTTCTTAAAGCATTACCAATAGTAGTACCAAATCCTCTTTCTAGTGGATCAAGTTCAAATCTTCCATAGTGACTATTTTCAACATATTCTGCAATTTTATAATCAGGTTTTTCAAATTTTATCATATAATTACAGTTTCCTTTCTTAATTTCTTGGACGTTTTGGTGGACGACATCCGTTGTGTGGAACTGGTGTAATATCATTGATTGCAGTAATTTCTAATCCAGCAGTTTGTAGAGAACGAATAGCGTTTTCTCTACCAGCTCCTAAGCCTTTAACAAATACTTCAACTTTTCTAACACCATTGTCAAAAGCAACTTTAGCAGCAGCCTCAGCACTCATACCAGCAGCATAAGGAGTTTTCTTCTTTGAACCCTTATAACCAATAGTACCAGCAGAAGCCCAACTAATTACATTACCATTTACATCAGTAATTGATACAACAGTATTATTATAAGTTGCATGAATATGTGCTTGTGCTTCAGGAATATTCTTCTTTACTTTTCTTTTTCTTCTATTATAAGCCATGATTGTTTACCTCCTACTTACTTATTTTTTTCTTATTTGCAACAGTCTTACCCTTACCTTTTCTTGTACGAGCATTTCTACTAGTTCTTTGACCATGAACTGGTAAACCTTTTTTATGTCTTGTACCTTGGTAAGAATTAATCTCCATCTTGTTTTTAATGTTCATTTGAACTTCACGACGAAGATCACCTTCTACAACATATTTTTCAACTTGTGCTCTAATTGCAGCAACTTCAGCTTCAGTTAAATCTTTGCCTTTTTTAGTTCTATCAACTTTTGCATCATCGCAAATAGTGTTAGCAAGATTTCTACCAATACCATAAATTGCAGTTAAGCCAATACAAATATGTTTTTCGTTAGGAATTTCAATATTTTTAATACGTGCCATAATTACCTCCTATTAGCCTTGTACTTGTTTGTGTTTTGGATTTTCACAAATAACCATTACTTTACCTTTTCTTTTGATAATTTTACATTTTGCACAAATTTTCTTTACAGATGGTCTAACTTTCATAATAATTCCTCCATTATCTCTTATTCCATACAATGCGCCCACGTGTTAAATCATAAGGCGATAATTCTATTGTAACTGTATCACCTGGTAAGATACGAATCATATTAACGCGCATTTTACCAGAAACGTAAGCTTTAACAGTCTTTTGAAATTTAGGTAAGTTTACTAGGTATTCGCCACCTTTTAAAACTTCCGTTACTTTTCCTTCAACTTCTATTTTATCTTCTTTAGCCATTTTATTCTCCTGTTAATATTTCGTAACCATCTTTAGTTACTAATACGGTATGTTCAAAATGAGCAGATGGACTTCCATCATCAGTACAAATAGTCCAGTCATCATCAAGCATATAGACATATCTTTCTCCCAAGTTTAACATTGGTTCGATAGCAATAGTCATGCCAGCCTTTAAAACCATTCCCGTATCTTTCTTTCCATAATTTAATACATCAGGATCCTCGTGAAGTTCTGTACCAATACCATGTCCACATAATTCTCTAACAACACTTAAATTATGTTCTTTAGCATATGTTTCAATAGCATTACTAACATTCCCTAAACGACATCCATCTTTAACTTGATTTATCCCTGCATATAAAGCCTTTTTAGTATGTTCAAGTAAATAAGCCTTTTCCTTACTAATTTCGCCTACAGGATAAGTAGCAGCAGAATCTGAATGATATCCTTTATAAATCATTGAAATATCAAGTTTTACAATATCACCATTCTTAAGCTTTCTTTTACCTGGAATTCCATGGACAACTTCATCATTAATAGAAATACATAAATAACCCGGATATCCTTCGTAACCAATAGTTGATGAAACACAACCATTTGCTTCCATAAAATCCTTAGCTATTTTTTCTAATTCGCCTGTTGTAATTCCCGGTTTAATATTTTTTTCTAGAAGTTTGTGGCATAAATAGTTAATATGTCCAGAGTGTTTCATTAATTCAATTTCTTTTTCACTTTTAATACTAACCATTTATACCTCCAAATATTTTTCTATATTTTCTAACATTTCTTGTGGATTATCATTTACTTCTATATTTTCCAATTTACCAATTTTTTTAAAATAATCTAAAACTGGTTTCGTATCTTCAATATAGGTTTGATATCTAACTTTAAAAGTTTCTTCCGTATCATCGGCTCTAACTTCTAATTTACTTCCACAAAAATCGCATATTCCATCGACCTTAGGCTTAGTAGCCTCTTTAAATTTATTAAAGCTACTCTTGCAATTACTGCAAATCATTCTTCCTAAAGTACGATGCATCGCCTCTTCATAATCGACATCAAGATAGATAACTACATAATCATTAATATTAAGTTCATTAAACAAATTAATTAAGGAATCAACTTGTTTAACATTTCTAGGATAACCATCAAGGATAAATCCTTTTTTAGCATCATCTTGTTTAATTCGATTTTCTAATAATTCTAAGACAATTTCATCTGGTACTAACTTGCCAGAAGACAACATTCCAGCAAGCATTTTCCCAAATTCATCATTCTTAGATTTTGCATCTCTTAGTAAATCACCTGTAGAAATATGAACATAATTATATTTATTTTTTAATAATGTACTCATAGTTCCTTTACCAGCAGCAGGAGGAGCAATAAAAATAATGTTTTTCATTATCTACGATGCCTTCTTCCCTCACGGTAACTACGACTTACTAATGAACTTTCTAGTTGTTTATAAGTTTCAATAGCAACACCAACGACAATTAAAAGTCCAGTGCCACCTATTGTTACACTACTAGGTAAACCTGAAAATTTAGAAAAAATTATAGGTAACCCAGCAATAATTACTAGAAAGATTGATCCTACGATTGTAAGTCTTCCAATAACCTTGGAAATATAATCAGTAGTATCAGCTCCCGGTCTAACTCCCGGAATATAACCACCATTTTTATTTAAGTTTTTACTCATTTCTTCTGGATTCATTTCCATAAAAGTATAGAAGTATCCAAAGAATAATATAAGTACAACATATAATAGAAAACCAGTAGGACTTGTATAAACAATATAATTGTTAACAAAGTTTATTGCGCTTTCATTACCAATCAAATTAACAATCGTAGTTGGAATAGTAATAAGAGTTGATGCAAAAATTACTGGCATTACTCCAGCCGCATTCAACTTAATAGGTAAATATGATGTTTGAGCACCATAAGCACTATTGGTACGATTAGAATACTGAATAGGTACTCTTCTCTCTGCAAGTTGAATAAATACAACGCCTAGAATAATTAAAATATAAACTATTACAAATAAAGCAAATAATAAGCTACCAACAACAGTAGAATAACTGCCAGATGTAACTAAGCTTTGGAAAGCCGTTACAAACATTGAAGGCATACTTTGAATGATACCAGCCATGATTAATAATGAAATACCATTACCAATACCTTTAGTAGTTACTTGATCGCCTAACCAAAGTAGGAAGCAAGTACCTGCTGTCATAACAACGGTAGTCTTTAAAATATCAAGACTAGACATTCCTTTCATATATACAATAGTTAAAATGTAACCTTGAATAAATGCAAAGATAATACCTAAATATCTAGTAATTCTATTGATTTTCTGTCTACCAGTATATCCTTCTTCTTTTAATTCTTTAAAATAAGGAATTATATCCATTTGTAATAATTGTGTAATAATAGATGCTGTGATGTATGGTGAAACACCAAGAGCAAATATTGAAAAACTTCTAAGACCACCACCGGACATCAAGTTAAATATTTCTAAGAAACCAAGTTCTTGATATAAAGCTGATGCCCAAGGGATAGTAATAGTTGTACCTAGGCAAAATAAGCCTAAGCACATAAGAGTAAAATATATTCTTTTTCTTAAATCTTTATTAGAAGGACTAAATAGTTGCTTCAAACCAGCAAACATATTAGATCACCTCAGTCTTGCCACCTGCTGCTTCAATCTTAGATACAGCAACGCTTGAGAATCTATTAGCTTTAACAGTTAATTTCTTTTCAAGAGTACCATTTGCTAAAACTTTAACACCAGATAATTGATTTTTTAATATACCTTTCTCTTTTAATACTTCAGGAGTAACTACATCTCCATCTTTAAAATATTTATTTAAGTCATCTAAGTTAATAGTAGCATATCTAGTTGCAAATTTAGCATTACTAAATCCGCGTTTAGGTAATCTTCTATATAATGGGGTTTGACCACCTTGGAACCATGGAGCAATTGATGCACCACTACGAGACTTTTGTCCCTTTTCTCCGCGTGTAGATGTTTTACCCATTCCAGAACCAGGACCGCGTCCTACTCTTTTTCTAGATTTTGCTTCAGGTAGAGCATTTAATTCATGTAATTTCATATTATAATTCCTCTACTTTCTTTCCTCTTAATTCAGCAACATGTTCTTTAGTTCTTTGTGCCTTTAATGCTTCTAAAGTTGCTTTAGCAACATTAACTTTTGTATTAGAACCTAATGATTTAGATACAACATCTTTAACACCAGCAAGTTCTAAAATAGCACGAGCAGCACCACCGGCAACTAAACCAGTACCTTCTTTAGCAGGTTTTAATAAAACTTCAGCACGACCAACTTTAGCAGTAGCCTCATGAGGAATAGTTCTATTATCAACTAAAGATACTTTTACAACATTCTTATTAGCAGCTTGAAGTGCCTTTTTAATAGCTTCAGGAACTTCATTAGACTTACCACTACCAAGACCAACTAGACCTTTTCTATTTCCAACTACAACAGTAGCTAAAAATCTAAAATGTCTACCACCCTTAGTAACCTTAGTAACTCGTCCAATTGATATAACTTGATCTTCAAGCATACTTTTTTTAGATTCAGTTTCTTTTTTTGGCATATTATCCTCCTCTTAGAATTCTAGTCCGTTTTCGCGTGCTGCTTCTGCTAATGCTTCAACACGACCATGATAAAGGTATCCACCTCTATCGAAAACAACTTTTGTAATATTTTTCTTTTTTGCTTTTTCTGCAATATCTTTACCTACAAGTTTTGCGCCTTCGATATTGCCACCGTTGTTTAATTTTAGTTCAACAGATGATGAGCTAACTAAGGTAATTTGTTTTTCATCATCTATAATTTGAGCAAAAATGTTACTATTAGATCTAAATACATTTAATCTTGGACATTCACTAGTACCGTTAATTTTATTACGAACTCTTGTATGTCTAATCTTACGCATAACATTGTTTGATTCTTTTCTTATCATAACTATCTCTCCTTACCTTATTTAGCAGCTTTTTTACCTTCTTTGCGTCTAACAACTTCGCCCTTATAACGAATACCTTTACCTTTATATGGTTCTGGTTCTCTGATTGAACGAATTTCAGCAGCAAATTGGTTTAGCTTTTCTTTATTAATACCAGAAATTGTAATTTCGGTATTGCTTTCTTGTTTTACTTCTAAGTATTCTGGAACCATTACTTCAACAGGATGAGAAAAACCTGCAGTAATACCAATTTTCTTTCCAGAAACATTGAATCTATAACCAACACCTACAGCTTCAAGTCCTACTGTATAACCATCAGTTACACCCTTAATCATATTATTGATTAAAGCATTAGTAGTACCATGAAGTTGTTTTGTTGTTTTTTCATCATTTGGTCTAGTAGTTAATACTTTACCATCACTAACTTCTACTTTAATTAAATTACTAACAACAATTGATAATTCGCCTTTAGGTCCTTTAACAGTTACATTATTACCATTAACTGTAACAGTAACACCCTCAGGAATAACTAAATGTCTATTTCCAATTCTACTCATAACTTAAGTTTTTCCTTACCAAATATAGGCAAGTACTTCTCCTCCTAAATTATTTTCTCTAGCTTCTTTATCAGTCATTAATCCTTTTGAAGTAGAAATAATTGCAATTCCAAGTCCGTTTAAAACACGAGGAATTTCATTAGCCTTAGCATAAACACGCAAACCAGATTTAGAAACTCTCTTTAAACCAGTAATTACGCGTTCTTTCTTTTCGCCATATTTTAAAGTAATAGTTAATTTATCACCAGTTAAATTCTTTTCATAATTATAATCAGTAATAAAACCTTCCTTCTTTAGAATTTCAGCAATTCCTAAAGTCATCTTAGTTCCATTAACTACTACTGTTTGATAACGCATTTGTAATGCATTACGCATTCTTGTTAGCATATCTGCTATATTATCTTGTACCATCTAAAATTCCTCCTTTCCTACCAACTTGATTTTCTTACACCAGGAATTTGTCCTTTATTTGCAAGTTCTCTAAAGCAAATACGACATAATCCATATTTTCTTAAAACACCATGAGGACGTCCACATCTTTCGCAACGGGTATATGCACGAGTACTAAACTTTGGTGTTCTTTGTTGTTTAACAACCATACTTGTTTTTGCCATAAATATTTTCCTCCTCTAGCATTACTTTCTAAATGGAAGACCGAATGCATTTAATAAATGCAATGCTTCTTCATTTGTTTTCGCAGTAGTAACAAATACGATATCCATACCAGTTACTTTAACTACTTCATCATAATTGATTTCAGGGAAAATTAATTGTTCTTTAATAC
Source organism: uncultured Bacilli bacterium (assembly GCA_934096595.1). Taxonomy (GTDB): domain Bacteria; phylum Bacillota_I; class Bacilli_A; order RF39; family UBA660; genus CAG-605. The sequence continues at coordinate 13,627 of CAKOMH010000001.1, forward strand.
CTAAAGTATAATTTCCTCTACCATCAAATGCAGTTTTAGAGATACCTCTAAAATCTCTTACACGAGGAAGTGCTAACTTTATAAGTTTATCCATAAAGTTGTACATATTTTCTCCTCTTAGTGTAACTTTGCAACCTATTGGTTGGCCTTCTCTTAACTTAAAGCCAGCAATAGATTTACGAGCCTTAGTAACAACAGGTTTTTGACCAGTAATTGCTTCTAAGTCTTTTACAGCTGCTTCAATAAATTTTGTATCATGAGCACCGTCACCAACACCCATATTTACAACGATTTTTTCTAATTTAGGAACTTCCATCTTAGAAGAATAATTGTACTCTTTCATTAAAGAAGCAGTTATTTCTTTATTATATAATTCTTTTAAATTACTCATAACTTCTCCTCACTAGCTTTCTTTTGCTTTCTTTGTAGTTTTTTTAGCAGTAGTTTTCTTTGCAGCTTTTTCTTCTACTTTAGCATCTTCTACTTTAGTTTCTTTCTTCTTAGCAGCAGCCTTTTTAGCTTCTACTTTTTTTACATTAGAAACATGAATAGGTGCTTCCATAGTAACGATAGAACCAGATTCATTAGTATATCTTGGTTTAACATGCTTTTTGATAACATTAATGCCTTCAACAACTACTTTATTTTCGTTCTTTAAAGTCTTAATAATTTTGCCTTCTTTATTTCTATCTTTTCCGGCTAAAATTTTAACTTGATCTCCAACTTTAACTTTCATCTAAAAGCCTCCTATATTACTTCACTAGCAAGAGATACAATCTTCATGTAATCTTTATCACGAAGTTCTCTTGCAACTGGTCCTAAAACTCTTGTTCCAACTGGACTCTTATCATCTTTAATTAAAACGCAAGCATTATCATCAAATTTGATATAAGAACCATCTTTTCTTCTAACGCCTTCAACGCTTCTTACAATAACTGCTTTAACTACCTTACCTTCAGGAATATTAGAGTTTGGAATAGCTTTTTTAACAGTTCCAACAACTACATCTCCAATATTACCATATTTAACTTTAGAGCCACCCATTACGCGAATAACAAGCAATTCTCTTGGTCCTGAATTATCAGCAACTTTTAATCTACTTTCTTGCATTACCATAATGATACCTCCTATAGAATTACAGCTTCTTCTACTACTTTAACTAGTTCATATCTCTTAGTTTTAGATAATGGTCTAGTAGCAGCAATTCTTACTGTATCTCCTTCTTTAGCTACATTATTTTCATCATGAGCTACATATTTTTTAGAGTATTTAACTCTCTTACCATAAAGTGGATGATTTTTATAAGTTTCAACTAAAACAGTAATAGTTTTATCACATTTAGCCGATACAACTTTACCTACAAGTTCTGCTCTTTTAGTTTCTGCCATATTAGTTTTCTCCTCCTTCTGATAATTCTCTTTCACGAAGAATAGTTTTCATTCTCGCTACATCTTTTCTTAATTCATGGATTTTAGAAGGTTTTTCTAAACTTCCAGTTGATTGTTTAAATCTTAAATCTAATAATTCTTTTTTAGATTCAGTAATTTTCTTAGTTAAATCTTCACTAGTTAATTTTCTTAATTCATTAACCTTCATTAGAAATACCTTCTTTCTTTACAAATTTGCATGTAACAGGTAATTTATGAGAAGCAAGACGAAGTGCCTCACGAGCAGTTGCTTCATCTACATCGCTGATTTCAAACATAATCTTACCTTTTTTAACTACAGCAACCCAATCATCAACATTACCTTTTCCGGTACCTTGACGAGTTTCTAGTGGTTTTTTAGTTAATGCTAAGTGTGGGAAAATATTAATATATACTTTGCCACCGCGTTTCATATAACGCGTCATAGCAATACGAGCAGCTTCAATTTGACGAGCAGAAATCCAAGCGCCTTCTTTAGCCATTAGACCATATTCGCCTAAATGAAGTTCTGTATTACCCTTAGCATGTCCATCGTAACTTACTCTATGAGGTTTACGATATTTAGTTCTTTTTGGAATTAACATTTATAGTCTCTCCCTTCTTAACATTTTTAGTTGGAAGAATTTCTCCTTTATAAATCCAAACTTTAACACCAATGATACCATAAGTAGTTAAAGCCTCAGCAGTACCATAATCAATGTCAGCACGAACAGTATGTAAAGGAACTGTACCTTCTGTATAACCTTCGTTTCTTGCCATTTCAGCACCACCAACACGACCAGATACTAAAGTTTTAATACCTTTAGCGCCCGCCTTCATAGCATTTCTAATTGCGCGTTTTTGAACACTTCTAAAAGGTGCTCTTGCTTCAATTTGTAAAGCAATATTTTGTGCAACGATTTGTGCATTTAAATCTGGATTTTTAACTTCAACGATAGATAAATAAATATCTTCGCCAACTAATTTTTTTAATTTATTTCTTAATTTTTCGATGTCTTCTCCACCTTTACCAATGATTACTCCTGGTTTAGCAGATTTAATAGTAACATCGCATCTTTTGTCATTTCTTTCAATAACGATTGAGGCAACTGCTGCTTCTTTTAGTTCTTTTGCTAAGAATGAACGAATTTTAATATCGTTATTTAAACATTTAGCAAAATCATTATTGTTGGCAAACCATTTAGATTCCCAATCTTTATTAACACCAATTCTTAAGCCAATTGGACTTACCTTTTGTCCCATTATTTTGCCTCCTTAATGTTATCACTAACTTTAATAGTTATATGACTAGTGCGTTTATCATGTCTATCAACATTTGAATGACTACCAAATCTAATTTTCTTACGAGTTACACCTGGATTAATGTAACATTCACTGATAACTAGATCGGATTCTTTAGCGCCATTATTATTAACAGCGTTTGCAACAGCGCTATTTAAAACTTTGCTGATTAAACGACTAGCTTTTGTATTTGTATTAGCTAAAATACCTTGTGCAGTCTTAACATCCTTACCACGAACTAAATCAAGAGTCATTCTTGCTTTGCGTGGAGGAACTTGTGCACCTTTATGTATTGCGTATGCTTCCATTCTAATTATCCTTCCTATTTTTGACCAGCATGGCCACCAAATTTACGAGTTAACGCAAATTCACCAAGCTTATGTCCTACCATATCTTCAGTTATATAAACTGGAATAAATTCTTTTCCGTTATGAACAGCAATTGTATGTCCTACAAAGTCAGGGAAAATTGTTGAACGACGCGAATAAGTTTTAACAACTTCTTTTTTACCAGTTTCATTTAATTTTTGAACTTTCTTAAGTAATCTATCGAATACATAAGGTCCTTTTTTTAAACTTCTTGCCATTATTAAATCCTCCTATTTCTTTCTACGACTAACAATTAACTTGTCAGATGCTTTCTTATTTTTTCTAGTCTTCAAGCCTAGAGCTGGTTTACCCCAAGGAGTCATTGGTGCCTTGCGTCCAATTGGAGTACGGCCTTCACCACCACCATGTGGGTGATCATTAGGGTTCATAACAGAACCACGGTTGGTTGGATTAACACCCATATGACGCTTTCTACCAGCCTTACCAATGTTTACAAGCTCAAAGTCTTCATTACCTACAACACCGATTGTAGCCATACAAGCACCTAGAACTTTTCTTGTTTCACCAGATTGTAATCTTAACATTACATATTTACCTTCGCGACCAAGAATTTGTGCACTGGCACCAGCAGAACGAGCTAGTTCAGCACCCTTTTCTGGTTGAAGTTCGATGCAATGAACAACAGTACCAACAGGAATAACTTCTAGAGGAAGAGCATTACCAACTTTGATATCAGCATCTCTACCAGATTCAACAATCATTCCTACTTTTAAATCTTTTGGTGCAATAATATATCTTTTTTCACCATCTAAATAATTAATAAGAGCAATATTAGCATTACGATTTGGATCATATTCAATAGTAGCAACTTTACCAGTTACACCAGTTTTATTTCTCTTAAAATCAATTATTCTATATTTTTGTTTAGCGCCGCCACCAATGTGTTGAACAGTCATTCTACCTTGATTATTTCTACCACCAGATTTAGTCTTTTTAACTAAAAGGCTTTTTTCAGGAGTAGTAGTAGTAATTTCTGTATTAGCAAGTGTCGACATACCTCTTCTACCATTAGTAGTAGGTTTATATTTCTTAATTGGCATAATATCAGCTCCTATCCTAATATTCTATCTTTTCGCCATCTTTTAATGTAACGATAGCTTTCTTGTAAGTCTTAGTTTTACCTGTATAACGACCTACTCTTTTACTTTTTGCTTTAGTATTTACAGTATTAACGCTTGCAACCTTAACACCAAAATATTTTTCAATAGCATTTTTAATTTGGATTTTGTTAGCACTTTTACTAACTTTAAATGTATATACACCATTATTTTTAGCATACATAGATTTTTCAGTTATAACAGGTGCAATAATTACATCAGTATAATCTTTCATTATTTAAGTGCCTCCTCTATCATTTTAACAGCAGCTTCTTCCATAACTACATAATCAGCATTAACTAAATCATAGCAGTTAACCTCATCGCTCATAAGTGTATAAGTATAACCAAGATTTCTTGTTGCTAAATATAAATTAGCAGCTTCATCAGCAGTTACAAATAACACTTTGCCGTCTAAGCCTAAAGTCTTAAGTAATTCTTTTACTGTTTTAGTCTTGCTATCAGCAAGTTCTAAACAATCAACAATGATTAATTCCTTATTATTAACTTTATCAGTTAAAGCACTCTTAAGAGCTAAGCTTCTTTCTTTTTTATTCATTTTGAATGTGTAATCACGAGGAACTACGCCACCAGCGATTCCACCGCCACGCCATTGTGTAGCACGAATACTACCTTGACGAGCACGACCAGTACCTTTTTGTCTCCAAGGTTTTCTTCCACCACCAGATACTTCAGCAACTGTCTTAGTTTTTGCAGTTCCTTGTCTAGTAGCAGCAAGTTGTAAATCGATTGCTTTTTTCAAAACAACTTCATTTACTTCAACGCCAAATACTTTGGCATTTAATGTTAAATCTTTAGTTTTTTCATTTTTTAAATTCTTTACTTCAACTTTTGCCATAGATTAATCACCTTTCTAGAAAATTAATTTTCTTGGCTTTCTTCTTTAGCTTCTGCATCGTCGTTAGCAACGCTATCAACAACTGTTTCGTATGAAACTAATTCATTATTTTCTGCTTTTCTTTCATTTTTAGCAGCAGATTTAATTAAAACTAAAGATTGCTTTGCACCTGGAACATTACCACTAACTAAAATATAGTTTTCTGTTGGATTTGCCTCAACTACTACTAAATTTTGAATAGTAACAGTTTCACAACCCATATGTCCTGGTAATGCCTTACCTGGTAATACTCTCATTGGTCTCATAGTACCCATTGAACCTGGTCTTCTATGATAACGCGATCCGTGTGCAGATGGACCACTCTTTTGGCCATGGCGTTTAATAACACCTTGTGTTCCATGACCTTTGCTTGTTCCTGTAACATCTACTACTTCACCAGCAGTAAATAAGGAAGCATCTATTGTATCCCCTAAGTTATAAGAGCCTTCATAATCTCTTATTTCTTTTAAGAAGCGCTTAGGATTTGTATTAGCCTTTTTAGCATGACCAATACTAGCTTTAGTGGCGTTCTTTTCTTTTTTGTCACATACGCCTAATTGAATTGCATTATAACCGTCATTTTCAACAGTTTTAACTTGCATAACAGTATTTTTTTCAACTTCAATTACTGTGACAGGAATTACTTTACCTTCTTTAGTGAAGACTTCAGTCATTCCAACCTTACGTCCTAAGATTCCTTTCATAATTTTTCCTCCGTTATTTTTTATTATAATTGTTTGATACTAATTGCAACTCCACTTGGTAAGTCTAAACGACTTAGAGCTTCAATAGTTTCTTTACTAGGTTCTTTTACTTCAATTAGTCTCTTGTGAGTACGCGATTCAAATTGCTCGCGTGCATCTTTGTACTTATGTACAGCTCTTAATACTGTAACCTTTTCGATTTCAGTAGGAAGAGGAATTGGACCAGAAATAGCTCCCCCAGTTCTTTTTACAACATCTACAATCTTGCCAGCAGCTAAATCAATACTTCTATGATCATATGCTTTAAGATTAATGCGTATTTTTGACATTATATGTCCTCCCTTCGCCTATATCTAGTATAGACTTGCTCCGTAATGAATTACCTGATATTGACAATTTTGATTAATTTTTATCAATCAACCCCGCCTAGCGTATCAGCAACCTCACACATCCCTGCAGTCATACAATCAAAATAATACCATACATTATGCCGAAAAATCAAGCTTTTTTTTCAACTTTCGAGTAAATTTTGTCAGCCTAATTTTCAATATGGATTTAAATTTCAAAAACTATTTTCTTAAAAAAATTCCATTAAAATATTATTAGAAAATAAAATTAAAAGCTTAAACAAGCTGACATTACAAACAGAATTAACTAATACACTAATAATTATTTTTAACACTATATATCATAATGTTTTTATTATTAATTCTTATCATTAATTCTTATCATTAATAAAAATTCAATTAAGCCAATCACTAATATTTATATCAAAAAAAGAACTAAAAATAGGAAAACTAAAAAAAAGAAAAAAGCCCTTATCAAGCAATAAGAACTTTAAAGAAAAAAGCTCCTATCAAACAATAAGAACTTTTTAAAAGCAATTTAGAAACAATTTATCTGCTAAAAAACAATTAGTATATTCTCATCTTTAAATAATTTTCCAACACTTACTATTTCTCACAGCAAGCACTGGAGGATCTAACTATTAATTTTCTTTTTCTAAAGCTTCATCAACAAACAAGATATCAGTATCTTTCATTTCGGGAGGACAAGCAATATCCATATATTTAAGGATAGTCGGAGCAACCATAGTTAAATCACCATTTTTTAATTTAACATTATTATCCGTAACAATAAAAGGAACAGGATATAAAGAATGCGTTGTTATAACATTATCATTATCATCAAGCATATAATCACAGTTTCCATGATCAGCCATTATAAATAATGTATAATCATTTTCTTGAGCTTTAGAATAAATACTTCCTAAACAATAATCAACAACTTCTAAAGCCTCAATTGTTGCCTCCAAATTACCAGTATGTCCAACCATATCTGGGTTAGCAAAGTTAACTAAAATAAAATCATAATCTTTATCTAAACATTCTAGACATTTTTTTGTTACTTCTTTACAACTCATTTCTGGTTTTAAATCATAAGTAGCAACTTTAGGACTAGGAACTAAATAGCGATCACATTTTTCTAATTTATATTCCTTGCCACCATCAAAGAAGTAAGTAACATGAGCATATTTTTCCGTTTCCGCAATACGAGCTTGTGATAATCCTAACTCTTCTAAGTAAACACCTAAACTATTTTCAATATCTGGTGTATCTAAAAAATGATAAGATTTTTTAGCTTCTTCAATTGGATAAATCGTAAACACTTGTAAATTTTTATATTTAATCGTGTCATATTCTTTAAAACTATTATCTGTTAAAACTTGTAAAATTTGCTTTGCACGATCAGGACGATAATTCATCCATAAAACAACATCGCCATCTTGTATTTTAGGTGTATCTTCCATCACAATTGGTGGCAAGAATTCATCAGTAACATTTTTTTGGTAGCAAAAATTAATTGCTTCTTTTAAATTTTTAACTCTAGCCCCTGTTCCTAAAGTCAACATATCACTATATAATTTAGTTCTATCCCATTTCTTATCTCTATCCATGGCATAATATCTACCACAAACACTAGCTACTTCATTATAACCGTACTCTTTTAACTTAGCATTTGCCTCATCAATATAATTTTGACTGGTAGTTGTTCCTGTATCACGGCCATCAGTAATAGCATGAACATAAACTTTTTCAATTCCCATTTGGTGCAAATAATCAAGCATCCACAAATTAAACTTAATATGGGAATGGATACCACCATCTGATAGCAATCCTAACATATGAATTGGCTTATCATTTTCTTTAGCATATTCAACCATTTTTAAAAAATTTTCGTTTTTTAAAATTTCTTTTTTATTAAACCAATCGGTTATTTCCATAAAGTTTTGTTTAATTAAACGCCCCGCGCCAATTGTTGTATGCCCAACTTCACTATTGCCCATTTGACCTTTTTCTAAACCAACCGCTCTTTCACTAGCTAGTAATTGACTATGAGGATATTCATTCCATAATTTTTTAAAGTTTGGCATTTTAGCTAATTTTACCGCATTACCATGAATGGCATTACGAAGTCCAAACCCATCTAATATTATTGTTAATACTTTTTTCATTAAAATCACTCCTAATAAATATTGATACTAAATTTAACTTTTTATCCATCTTCTTCTTTGATTATTTAAAATTACTCTCACATTTTCTCTATTTATTGCAAGCCTAATTACTTTAATAAAACAGCTTTAATAAGTAGTTATTAAAAAATTATTTAACTATGATAAAACTAAACTTATACCAATCTCTTTTCTTATATTAGCAATCAAATATTACCATAAAAGACCCTTTCTTTTCAAGATTTATTCCATCATTTTCTAAACTTTATAAGATTAATTTGTTAAGAATAATTTGCCTCATAATACAATACCTTATATCTTTTAATTTTGCTAAAAAAACAAATAGAAATAAAAACATTTAATAAAATAGAATGAAAAAAATAGAAAAAATGGAAAGAATAGAAAGAATAGAAAGAATAGAAAGAATAGAAAGAATAAAATTAAAAGTTAGTAAAACTCAAAATAAAAAAGACAAAACTAAAAAGCCCTAAATAACAAGCGTCATGTCTTTTAAATAAACTACAAATGTCATATCTTTTAAATAAATAGATTTTATATACCTTCCTTAATCGCTAATTATTACCGCCTTTAAACTCTAAACAAAGCTTGTCAGCAATTGTCGCTAAAAATTCTGAATTAGTAGGTTTAGCTCTATCAAAATCAACTGAATGTCCAAATATTTCTTCCATTAAATCATAATCGCCCCGAGTCCAACTAACCTCGATTGCGTGTCTAATAGCGCGTTCTACCCTTGAAGGCGTTGTATTATATTTATCAGCAATAAAAGGATAAACTTCTTTGGTTATACCACCTAAAACATTGGGATTATTATACATTAACTCAATCGAATCTCTAATATATTGATATCCCTTAATATGACTAGGCATCCCAAGATCATGTAGTAATCGTGAAATTTCTTTAGTCATTTCTTGAATAGGTTTATTTTCTTCTAAAGCATCTTTTGCCTTTAATTTACCAACATCAAGAATTCTATCTTCTAATAAATTTAAATCTGTTCCTTTATAAAGAATAAACAAAATTCTATAATCTCCTAATAATTTAAGTAAATCCAAATTAGTATTATGAGTATATAAAATTACCCGTTTATTAATATTTTCGTTTTTTAAATATTTTAAAATGCCAACCCCATCAAAAGAAGGTAAAACTAAGGATAACACAATACAATCAATTTCATCTAAATGTTTTTTAATTGCTTCTAATCCTTCTAAACCATCACTGTATTTATATTTTATATTAACCTGCGTACTACTCTTTGAATCCAAAAACTCCGTAAATTCCTTAATACTAGATACTTCATCTATCATAAGTACATTTATCATATTTTCTCCCTTTTTTCGTACTACATATATTCATTATAAATATTTTCTTTACAAAATTCCACACTATTTTTTGACAACATTTGTCGAATAAAAGTAACTTTCTTATTTATAACTTAAACTCACATTTTATAACTTCAATAAAAATAATTTATTTTTTATTTAGTATCCTTTATTTCAACTCCCACCTTTTATTTCAATCTCCATCGATTTACTTATAATCATTTTTACAAATAGCTCTAACTTTAAAAAATTTTATAAAACTTCTTCTTTATCGGCAATAGCATTAATTGCTGGCAAGTTCTCATTTATAATATACTCCAATGTCGCCCCACCACCAGTTGAAATGTAGGTAAACTTATCTTTCATATTAAATTTATCGATTGCCCCAATACAGTCGCCACCTCCGGCAATAGTCTTAGCCATACTTGATGTAACGATATTTAGTAATTCTAAGGTTCCATTACTATATTTGGGTTCTTCATAAATACCAGCCGTTCCATTCATAAAAATAGTCTTTGATTCATCAATTATTTTTTTATAAATCTTCAAAGTCTTTGGACCTATATCTCCAATTATTTCATCATTTTCAATTTTATTGATATCTTTACTAACAACAAATGTTTCATCATATTTTTTTCCCACGATAGCATCAAATGGTAAAACAATTTTTTTATTATATTCTCGTAAAATATCTTTAACTTTTATAAGTGTTTCTGAATCAAGAGTAGCAAGTGATTCGCCCGTTTTAAGTCCTAAAGATTTAAGACAGCTATTAGCAAGACCTCCCGTAAGTAACATATGACTACATTTTGGTAATAATTTTTCTATCAAAGGTAGTTTATCGGCAATTTTAGCGCCCCCCATAATTATGGTAAATGGCATTTCAGGATTTAAAACATATTTATTTAGCATATCCATTTCTTTTTGAACACAAAATCCCAAGCAACTAGGAATAAATTTAGCAATACCACTAGTCGAGGCATGCATACGATGACTACTAGCAAAAGCATCTAACACAAAAATATCACCTAAAGAAGCAAAATAGGCTGCTAACTGGGGATCATTATTACTTTCAAAACCGTTTGGTACATCTTCAAAGCGGGTATTTTCAACTAACAATATTTCTTTTAGTTGTAACTCCATAGCTTTAATTTCCAAAAAGCTACTCCTTGTCTCTGGCGAAAAAATAACATTACTACTAACTAATTCATTTAATCTTTCAGCTACAATTCGCAAACTGTACTTTTTCTTATCTTCTTCGGTCTTCACCTTACCAAAATGAGATAATAAAATAATTTTACAATTTTTATCAATTAAATAATTAATCGTTTCTAAAGAAGCTTTTATCTTCGTATCGTCTAAAATTTTCCCATCCTTTACTGGAACATTAAAATCACAACGCACAATAACTCTTTTATTTAAAACATCCATCTCTTGTAACAAACACTTCATATGCTACTTCCTTCCTTTTATATAATTAACTGGTAACTCTGAAATAACTCTTTCAACCGCTAAGCACTTTGTTCCCTCTTCTTTTTCAATATTATTATAAGCTCCTAAATCAGCTTTATCAAAAAATATAGCACCATCTATTAACATTGGTTTATAAGGTTTTCCATTTTCAGCACTTTGTTGCCCCAAAAGTAAATCATTGTATACTTTTTTTAAATTTTCAATAACAGAATTGCTTAATCCAACCTCATCATAATAAATAGCCAAAGAAATTGTATCATTAGTTAAAGGATTAGGTAACACTTGAACAACTATTCCTTTGACCGATTTAGCAACCAAAATACCTAGTTGCATAACATTATTTTCGTTAGATGATATTATCGAATAACCATCATTTTTTAATCTTTTGGCTATTATTTTTAGCATTTCCAAATGCGGTGAACTGGCCTTATTAATTTCCTCTGAACAATCTTCATAATAGACCTTATTATCCGTTATCACAATCATTCGTGCATTATTTCTGTCATAATTCATAAATTTAATTAGCTTAACCTTTCTAATAGTTAATTTTCTATTATTAATTACTTTTTTATTATATCAAATTTCTTTTAAAAAAACTGTAAAAAAAATGTAATTTTCAAAAATGAAAAAAGAAGTGCAACAATAATGGCCTTTACAACCTTATTATTGCCCCTCTTTAATTACTAGCCAACAAAAAAATTTTTAATAGTAATTTCTTTAAGCTCAAGTTTAATTAAAACACATTTCATGCTTACCATCTATATTTCTTTATAGATGGTATTTATATAAATTCTATTTGCCTAAACTTAAAAAATATCTTAAAGTAGAAATCATTTGATGAGTATAACCCATCTCATTATCATACCATGCAATCACTTTGCCCAAACAAGTGTCCCCAATATTTATTACATCAGTAGAAAGTAAATCGACAATCGCTCCACATTTTTTGCCAATACAATCGCTTGAAACCACTGGATCATTAGTAACTTTTAAAGTTTCATTTTGATTACTAATAAATAAGTTATTAAGTTCTTCTTTAGTTACCGTCTTTTTTAGTTCTAAAGTTAAATCTATCATTGAACCATCTGATACAGGAACTCTAAAAGCTTTACCAACAATCTTACCATCTAATGAAGGTATAACCTTTCCAATCGCACTAGCAGCACCAGTAGAAGCTGGCACTATATTTTGAGCACACGCTCTACCTCGACGCGCATAAATTCCCTTATTATGAGTAATATCTAAGGTTGCTTGATCATTGGTATAAGCATGAACAGTACTCATTGCCCCACCAATAATTCCAATATTCTTTTCAATAACATCAACAACGGGAGCCATGCAGTTAGTTGTACATGACGCTGCAGAAATTATTTTCTCACTACCATCTAAAGTCAAATGATTAACATTATAAACAATCGTTTTCATATCGCCTTTACCAGGGGCAGAAATCACTACTTTTTTAGCACCTGCTTCAATATGTTTATAGGCATCTTCATATTTTGTAAAATGACCACTACACTCTAAAACTGCATCTATTGCTAATTCCTTCCAAGGTAAGTTAACGGGATCTTTCTCGCTATAAACTTTTACTTTTTTTACTCCCGCAATAACAAGACAATCACCATCAAAGCCAATCTGACTTTCATGAAAACTGCGGTGATTAGTATCATACTTTAAAAGATAAGCTAACTCCTCAGCAGTAGCCAAATCATTAATAGCTACGACATCTAAATCCTTACTTGTAATCATTTCCCTAAACGCTAAGCGTCCAATTCTTCCAAAACCATTAATTGCTATTCTTTTCATTTTTTATTTTCTTCCTTTTTTCCTTATTTGCTTTATTTGCTTTATTTTTTATTTTTATAATCCGCATTTTTAGGTAAAATATCCTTGCCAAAGCCTAATATTTATTGTATCCTACTATATACATAAGATACAATAAATCATAGGAATTTTTTCCTTATTATATATAGGACATTTACAATCATATCCCAAAACATTATATCTTACTATTTACGGCATTTAAATTTTTTTCTTTATTCAAAATCTTTTAAACCATTTTACTTAAATACTGCATCCCTTTTCCATCTTACTTTTTAACTAATCAAGTCCTAAAACAATTATAAAGACTTTCAACTTTCAAAACATGAACCACCAATAAATTCCCGAAGCACACAATCATCTGCAATATACTCACTAGAGATTGGATAGTAGTTTTTCAAGAAATTGATAAGTCTTCTTGCCTCTTCATAATACACCGAATCGGTACCAACCGAGTAAAGAAGTGGCTCTGCAAAAACCTTCAAAACGCCTAGCTCATATACTAACGATGTATTAATAATAACATCACTAGTATTAATATAAGGGAAAATGTACTTTTCCTCACCACTGCGAACATCTTGCCATGAACAAATAGTTTTACTAACATCATTTCCTCTTGTTCTGTTATCTCTTATCATTCGTCTTATCAAACGCAAATCAGTCGTACTTATATAATTGTTACTATCTAAGTTAAGCGGCATAAAAGGACTTAAATATATTTTGTACTTAATATCATTATTTATGTATGGTGTTAGTTCATCATTTAAACAATGCAAACCTTCCATTAAAATAATATAGTTATTATCAATCTTTGTCTTTCCCTTAACAAATTCTCTAACTCCTGACACAAAATTATAAGTAGGAAGAGAAACTTCTTTGCCAACCAATAAATCATTAATATCCTTGTTTAAACTTTCAACATCTATAGAAGCAATACTTTCAAAGTCATACTTACCATCAGGAAGCTTTGGCGTATCAACCCGATTTTTGAAATAGTCATCAACACTAATAGTTAAAGTTTTAATTCCCCTTGCCTGTAAATCCAAAGACAGCTTTTTACATGTCGTTGTTTTACCACTACTAGAAGGACCAGCAATCATAACAAACTTACTATTTCTTTCTAATATCTTCGTAGCAACTTCATGAATTTTATTATCATAATTAATTTCACTTAAACGAATTAAATCTTTAATTTTACCACTAGCTACCACTTTATTAACCTGATAAACATAAGGAATATCTAGGCTTTTCAGCCAATTTTTTTCGTTTTTAAAACATTCAATAACCTTTTCATAATGGACATAAGATGGAACTTCATTCTTACTTCTTGGTGTTGGAAATAGTAAGACTACTTCTGAATCATTTAAAGCTACTAAATCAAACCTGCTCAAACAACCTGTACTATAAGGCATTTCTACATAGAAATAATCAAAATAATTTTCTAATTTATACAGCGTTACTAAAGCATCATCAATATTTGAAACATTATAACAATTAGGAATTTTATTTTCTTTTTTATAAAATTCAACCATTTCTTTACTAAGAACATTCATCTTTAATATTCTTAAATCATCACTAATTATCTTAGTCATTCGTTCTTTAATTCTAATAATCTCTTTATTAGTAATCTGCAAACCATTAATTGTTATGTGCATACCACGCATAATCGAATGGTCAAAACTTACCCCAATTTCTTTACCAAAAATATCGTAAACAGCGGCTAAAAAAACAAACTTTAAACCTGCTTGATACATTTTATAACCAGCTAAATCGTTGCTATCAATAAAATTAATAACAGTATCTCTCTTTAATTTCGTATCCATGCTTACAATAGCATTATCTATTTTCGAACCAACCACTCTTGTTTTTATTTGCGGGGGCAGTAATTTTACGATATCAATTATCTTTGTATTTTTATCAACTTCCAACTCTTTACCATTATTGTAAACAATTTTAATCTTATCACTCATAAATAACCTTCTATTCTTTCTTAAATTATATCAAAAATATTTTTAAAAGTCTTTTAAATTTTATTTCTTTTATATATCTTTAGAACTTAAAATGCCATAGTTAAATAAATTTTATACCTATAAGTCCCTTGTATCCCAACTAAATAACTAAAAAAGCGTAACAATCAATCACATTTAGTAATCAATTATTACGCAATACAGTCAACATAAATTATTAAGTTTATCTAAAGCATTTTTGAAAATTCTTATCTTTTTATTAATAGATACTAATCAAAGTTCCAAAACGACCAAGAGCCTAAAATATTATCCCAAAAATCTTGTACCTTAGAACTAACATTATCTTTTTTCGCCTGCGACATTTCACTATAAGAACGAGTCTTACTAACATCTAAAGAATCAATAGTAATTTTATTAGAAGTATTGTAATCAACATTAGTACTTATATTAGTCTTATAAATAAAAGTATCTAAAGAAACATTGATATTTAACAATCCCTTTATTCTATCTTGACTACTTTTATCTAACTTATTATTAGCATTAACATTAAAAGTCATTCCTAAACGAGTAAATTTACTGCTAAAAGTCAAAGCATCATCAGCATTATAATAATTAAAACTAGTTAACAATTTATTTTTAGCATAAATCGCCCCATTTATTTTGCCGACATCATCTTTAGTAGTTTCTAACTTATAACCAGTTTTTGGTAAACTTAAACTCATTTTTTTAGAACTGGCCATATAACTAAAATGAACAACGCTACTATTATTACCTATTTCAATCATAGCAAATTTATTTAAAAGACCAGAAGTATAAATATTTATCTCTAAACTTTCTTGCATATCATTTATAGCGTTTGCAATGGTTTTATCGATATCTATCTCCGAATTAACATCATCAATAAAATTATAAACAATTTTTTTCAAATAATATTTAGCGGAATCATTCAATTTACTATAAATACTACTTAATGTATCTTTATCTAATTTTAAAGTATATTTTTTAAAATTAACATTCTCCTCATTAAATGTTCCTTTGTTACGATAAGTATTATTATTATTAACACTATCTAAAACGGCATTCTTTAAACCCTCAATAGCCTTATCTATCGAAACATCTTTAGAACTAATCCCTAAATTATCTTTTTTAAATAATTGAAAATTAGTTAACTTGCAAGTAAAATCATTTTTATCAGTACAATTGGAAACATCATAAACATTATCTAAAAGACTCGAACTTGCAATATAGGTTTTATCCCCATCATAAAATACAGTGCCATCAATAATATTCTGATTGTTTTCTAAAACCCTACCCGATAGTTGCAATTTTTCATTATCAAAATCAGCAAAACCATTTATACTAAAAGAATCTTTATTTAAAGTATTACTTAATAAATCACCTTTCAATTTAATATTGGCCTCAAATTGCATTTTTCTATCCAAATTCTCAACATTATCAATTTTTTTAAAAGTTTTAATAATACTTTGCTTAATAACATACTTTGGATTATTCATTAGAATTAAAAAACTAGCACTTAAAATACCCAGCATTATTAACGAAAAAATACATATTTTAAACCACTTACTAGACTGAATTTTCTTACCTAAATTAAAATTTTTATCTCCATTTTTATAAAACAAATTATTCTTTAAATCACTATTATTCATTACAACTCCTCTATTCTTTTATTATTACCATCATTATTCATATAATACAACTAGAATATTCTGGACAATTAAATTTTTCTAACGCCAATATCAAAATAAAAACATATGTTTAAATATCTGTATCATACTTTCAAACATTTTTTTCTAGATAAAATTACCATCGTTAAATATTAATTAATCATTCTTATTTTTATGCCTATTTACCAATTCTTTTATTTTTCTAAAATAATGATTAATTCCCGACTTACTAATAGACTTTCCACTTTCAGTTGACACAATCTCAGCAAGTTCTTGATAAGATGTCTCGGGATATTTCAAACGATACTCAATAACTTCCTGAATTCGCTCATCTAAAAGACCAATTAAATCATGCTTTTTTAAATATTCTATATCTTCTAACTGTTTAAGCCCCGTTATAGTAGTTTTTTCTTGATTAGCAATTTCACAATTATTAAGACGATTAACCATATTTTTATGATCTCTATAGATTCTTATATCCTCAAAGAAAAACATACTATTTATTGCTCCAAACATTTTTAAAGTATCACTAATCATTTCGGCTTGCTTTACATAAACCATATATCTAGTTTTTCGTTTTAGAATTTTTGATACCACATTAAACTCTTTTAACAAATGAACAATTAAGTTTGCTTCTTCTCTTGAGGCAACACTCATTTCCATATGATAGCCGCTTGTTTGAGGATTACTTACACTACCAGTGGCTAAAAAAAGACCACGCAAGAAAGCAATTTTTTCTTCCTTTGTCGCTAGCATATAAGCATTAGGCATAACTTTAATACCATTTTCAAATATATTTAACTTTTCTAAAACAGCATTTATATTATTATTATAAGTTAAGATATAAATCTGTTTAACCCGAAAGCGATTTTGAATTCTAACTGTCATCTTAGGTCGTACTTGGAAGCACATCTTCATTAAAGAGTATATTCTTCTAGCAACCGAAGCATTTTCCATCGTCAGGACTATTTCGTCATTTTTGATATCACCGTCAAACCGAATAAAAGCCGAAAGTTCTGCAATAGCTTCCACAATATCCGTATCTAAATGAGCAATTTCATCTTTTATCCTTGTTGTATAAGTCATAAATATCACCTTTCTTTTCTTAGTATCCTTTATTATATTTTCTTTTTTTATTTATCTTTTTTTATTTATCTTTTTTTATTTATCCTCTTTTATTATTTTAGTTTTAGTAATTTTTTTAAATTAACCACTTTTTTATAAATGACATTTTAAGTAAATCACTTTTTAAAATTGTCATCTTCTTGCTTTTAATTATTTATCTTTAGAAATTTTATTACTTTTTATATTTTTTACTAAACTTCTAAATTATCAACAATATTATATCTAAACTTTCGCTTTTTTTATACAAAACTTTTATCTTTAGTTCAAATACTTGTTATATTTTGCTAAAATAGCTTTTTGAACAAATAAAAGTAATATGATATTCTACCAATCGATGTGAGCAAATACAAGTTATATTCATAAAATTACCCCATTTATAACTAATATCAACTAATTAACTAAAGTAATATAACTTCTATATTTTCTAATTCTAATACCTTACTTCGGCTCACATCAAAAAAACTATATTTGAATTTCGTTTTCCGATTTTCTTATATAGTTCTTTTTTTACTTTAAATTACTAATATTCTTAAATTTAATTTTATCTCGAATACCACCAAACACCAGTTTTAGGATATCCAGGAGGTTCGATTGAATTGGCAATAAACCTCGACCAGCTTGTATAATCCTTCAAATAATAGCCTTTGGAAATACCAAAGTGAAGATGAGTACCAGTTGTACATCTATCATAACCGCCGTGAGCTTTCGCTGTTGAACCACCACCAATTAAACCAATAACTGTGTTAGTAGTAACCTTATCGCCAACTTTAACTTTAATTGATAAAAGATGGGCATACTGCATAGTATAGGCTTTACCTAAAACATTAACATGAACATAAACAATATTGCCACCACAACTAGATTTACGAGTTATCGCTGCAACCGTTCCAGCTGCTGCGGCATAAGCAGGAGTTCCTTCAGCATTACCCCCAATATCATGAGCATTGTGGAAACTTCCAGTATTAAGTACAGGATTGCGATAACCCCAACGCGAGTTAATCTTCCCTTTAGTAACTGGCTTTAACCATCCCGCTGAAGCTTGAACAGATGTACAAGAAGTTAGCAACTGGGTTTCACTATTACAAATAGTTTTATAATAATCAATTAAAGTCTGTTGATTTTTAATCTGAGAATCTATATCCTCATTGATATCATTAATTTCTTCTAACTGATTATTTAATTTAGAAATGGCTTGGAAAGTATTAGCTATTTTTTCATCTAATTGATTATTTTTATTAGCTAAATCTACTTTTAATTGTTCATTTTCTTTAATTAAACCATCTAACTCATCAATCTTATTTTTATAATAACTAGACAATTGCGATACTGCTTCAACCCGCATAATTAAATCAGTCGGACTAGAAGCTCCTGTAATATATTCTAAATACTCATTTTGATTAGTACTTAGTTGATAATATTTAAGTACTAAATCAACATCTTCTTTAGCCTTAGTAATATCTTCATTACTTTTCTTAATTTTTTCTTCGGCATCAACTACCGAACTTGCAATTTGTTGTTGTTCGGCTCTAGCATTTTCTACCGCTTGTTTATTTTGATTTATTTGATTTTGGGTTTGTTTCTTATCGTTTTGAGCATCTGTTTTTTGCTTCTTTAACGCCTCTAATTCCTTTCTTAATCCCGCAATAGTCGTAGCCTTGCTATTATTTGTAGCAGCCATAACACTAAAAGGCTCTACAAAATAAGGAATTAGCATCAAAATAACTAAAATTAATCTAAAACTATAACTTACTATTTTCTTCATTATATTTTCAAATACTTTCTAACAGCCCTGCTACTGCCAAACATTCCAACAAGACCACCCACTACCATTAAAATTATTGAAACAAACCACACTAAATTCATTGGTTTAATAAGCTCAACAATATGGGAAAATAAGTAACCATCAAAATGATCATAAATCAAAATATAACCATAAATAGTAATGATTATGGGAATTATAGAACCAATAATCCCTAAAATAAAGCCTTCAATTATAAATGGTTGTCTTATAGCAAAATTACTAGTTCCAACTAATCTTTTTATTTCAATCTCATTTCTTCTAGAGAAAATAGTTAATTTAATTGTATTGCTAATCAAGAAAGCTGTTACTAAAATTAAAGCACACACAATTACAATCATCGCTTTTTCAACTACATCAAAGATGAAAACCAACTTATCAACACTATCTTCACCATACTTAGCTGATTTAACACCGTCCATATTTCTAATAGCCTCGGCAACATAAGACAAACTTTTAATATCAGTAACTTTAACTGTTATTGAATCTAATAAAGGATTCGTATCTAAATAACTCAATGTCGTCCCGAGCTCTTCGCTAGAATCTATCATTTCTTGTTTCCAATCGTCTTTGGATTTATATATTAACGATTCGTAGTTGTTCAATCCTTTTATTTTTTCTTCAATTGTATTTCGTTCTTCTTCTGTAACATCTTCTTTTAAATAAACCACAATCGTCAAAGTTTCCTCTAATCTTTTTGTAAAATGATCAACATTAGCACTTATTACCATCGCAATGGCTACTAAAACTAGTGTTATCGTTATACAAGTAATAGAGGCAATAGAAAGACTAAAATTTCTAAAAACACTGCGGATACCATCGCGAAAATTTCTAGTCAATATTCTCATGTACTTCATAAACTTTATATTCACCTCTTTCTATATCACTTACCTTAACACCATCTTCAATCGTAATAACTCTTTTCTTCATTTTATTAACAATTTCTTTATCATGAGTTGCCATTACAACTGTAGTGCCTAATTCTTTATTAATTCTATTTATAGTTTTCATAATATCTTTAGAAGTTTCTGGATCTAAATTTCCCGTCGGTTCATCACATATTAACACTTTGGGTTCATTAACTATAGCTCTAGCAATACATACTCTTTGCATTTCTCCCCCAGATAATTCCTTCGGCATACTTCTTACCTTTTCTTTAAGACCAACTAATTCTAAAGCTGTCATAACTTTAGGTTTTATCTCACTAGCTTTAAAGCCTTGAGTCTCTAAAGGAAAAGCTACATTTTCATAAACTGTAAGTTTAGGAAGTAATTTAAAATCCTGAAACACCACGCCTAGTTTACGACGCAATTTATAAACTTTACCATTTCTTAATTTGCCAACATTAATTCCGCCAACATAAACTTCACCTTCGGTTGGTCTTTCCTCACGATAAAGCATTTTAATTAAAGTTGATTTTCCAGAGGCTGTTGGACCAATAATAAAAACAAACTCGCCCTTTTTGATACTTAAATTAACATTTGCTAATGCTGTAACACCATTTTTATATACTTTTGAACAATTTTTTATTTCAATAAATTTCACTACAACCACCTTACCATAATCAATATATCACAGTTTTGTGAAAAATAAAAGAACAATGCCCAATAGACATTATTCTTCAGTAACTAAATACGCTGTATATTCATTAATAATCATATTAATAATTGGTAATAATTTTTTTACCTGACGATAAGAACTATAATCATAACTTGACTTAGCACTAGCTAAAACAATCATTGGGTGATAGCCAAACAAAACTCCCGAAGAAATGGTTACATCTTTCGTAAATCCTTCCTTAGTAGCACTGCTAATATTAGGAATAGTATTTTTAAAATAATTATAAGCATTAGTAGAAAGTAAATTTAAGTACTCTTCTCCCCAAGAATTTTCAGTGGCAAAATGGTATATTTCTTGCCAAATCATCGCCATACTTCTTAAATCAGTAAGTCCCCAAGGATTATACAAAGACAAATGTAACTTTTTTATCCCCAGTTCATCTAACATTGCATTATAACCACTAACCCCAAAATGTCCGTGTAACATTTTATAGGCCACATTATCACTATACACAACAGTTAATTTTATTAAGTCTCTAATCGAATACATCGTCCCAACTGGACTTAATTTAACGGTACCAGTGCCGCTATTATAATAATTATAAGTATATGGTATTTCTTCGTCTAAGCTTATATTGCCAAGACTCACTTGCTTATAAAGATATAAACAGTACGCTGATTTAATTACACTAGCCGTTTGATAAGCTTGATCAACATTATAGCCAAAAGATGTTCCCGTAGCCATATCGATTACATAAATAGAAGAATAGGACTTGTAGTTATTGATAGTTTGATATAATAAATTTTTAACCCCATCACTTACAGTAAAATCTGTATTTAAAGTCGTCAATTCATTTTTTACATAAGAATAAGAATTTATATCTAGTCTATCAATATTTCTATCTAACTTTTCTCCTGGATTAAATTCATTTTCATAGTCATAATCATAATCAGGCATTTCTTCATTTTTACTTAAAAGTTCCTTATTTTCTTCAAAAGCATCATTCTTAGTCAAAGCATCAGCTTTTACATCACCATATGTTTTTTCTATATATAAATTAACTGTTTTACAGGCAAGTAGCCCAATGACTCCTGCCAAAAGTACCAATATAACAAAATATTTTATAAATTTCTTTATCATAGCCAATCCTTAGTTTCATCACATTTTTCTATAAATTTTATAATTCATAAGCCCACTTAAGCCAATTTTAATATTTACCAAATTAGTGTTTAACAAATTAATATACATTATCATGTTAACCAACTTATCAAATTTCTTTTTAAAGTAACAACTTATATTTGAAATGAACTTATAACTTTTTCTAGCAAATTTAAATTAACATTCTTTTTTCTTTCTTCCCACCAGTTACCTCATAACAATCACTAACAACAATAAATGCATTAGGATCAATCTCTAAGATTTTTTCCCGAAAAGCATTATAAGCTCTAGTTGGCACCACTATTTGCAGCATTTTTCCTTTTTCAAACATAAAACCGCCAGTGGTATCTAAAATTGTTACCCCAGTATGCATATTATTAATAGCGTAATCCTGTATCTTGCGATATTTTTTGCTAGAAATTAAAAACATTTTACTAGTAGAAATTCCAATAATAATTTTATCAACAATATTAGTAGAAATTATTAATAAAATCAGAGAATATATTGCCCTTGGTATTCCGAAAACCAAAATTCCTAGCAGAACAATTACGGTATTCATTAATAGCTGAGCATTTCCTTCAGTCAAATGTTGATATTTATGAATAATTTTCATAATAATATCACTGCCACCCAAAGTAAAACCACTCTTATAGATTAAGCCATTACCTAACCCCAACAAGACCCCCGCTATAATAATGATGATAACAATATTAGAAAATGTTAAAAAAGGAGCCATTACATCACAAAGCGGTTTGACAAAATCAATAAGTAAAGGATAAAGGATAGCTCCTATTACACTATTATAAGTTGTATCCTTATCTAAAGTAAAATACGATAATATTATTAGAAAAATACTACTCCCAAAAATAAAATAAGATGGTTTAATTCCACATAAAAAATTTAGCATAGTAGCAATACCCGTCATACCACCAATATTAAATTCATTTGGCAAAACAAACAAGTTATAATTAAATGCTAAAATCAACAAACCTACTAGAAATGCCAATAATTTTTTTAGTCTTTCCATATCAGTTATATGCCCTATTACTCTTTTCATTATTTTACTCCTATTATAATAATACTATATTTTTTTGATTTTGCATATAGTTAGTGAGGTGAATTTTTAAATGAATGGAACATATTATCAAAACCCAACTTTCCCAACTAACCAAAATAATTATGATGTCAACATGAATTCTATCCCGAATAATCAAGGTCTTCCTAACAATAACAATATGGCTAATAGCACAAATATTCCAAGTACAATAAACAACTACAATCCTGATTATAATCCCACCACATCACTGCCTATGGAGCAAAGTTATATTGAAAATATTTTAAGGTTGAATAAAGGAAAAATGGTTAAAGCTTATGTTAGTTTTCCGGATTCTACCGAATGGCGCAACAAAATTTTTGCAGGGCGCATTGAAGAAGCAGGTCGCGATCATCTAATTATCAGCAACCCCAACACTGGTGAGTGGGATTTAATTTTAATGATTTACTTAAATTATGTTACCTTTGATGAAAGAATAAACTATAGCCATAGCTATTCACAAAAGAACTTCTAAAAAAAGAAGTTCTTTACTATTTCTAAAGCAATTCCTAATTTTCCTGAATAAAAATGTCCCGGATAAATTTTTGTATCTAATGGATATTTGCTAATTTTTTCTAAAGATTTTTGCATTTCTTCATGACTTCCCGTTGGCAAATCCATGCGACCAATTGAGTTATAAAACAAAAAATCACCCGTAAACATTACCTTTTCATCAGCAAAATAAAAAGTTTTAGAATCATTTGTATGACCAGAAGTGGCAATTACTTCATATTTAAAAGTTTTATTTTTATATTGATTAGCTTTTACTCTGTATTTATCCTCTAATTGCTTCAAAGCTCCAATATGATCAAAATGATTATGGGTAACCAAAATTTCTTCTAACTCGCCATGAATTTCACTATCAATTTTTGCAAATTCATCGCCGGGGTCAATTACCAAATACTTACCATCTTTTTCTAAAATATAACAGTTTTCATCTAACTCTCCTACTACTAGTTGCTTTATTTTCATCTATATCACCAGTAACTACAATAGCACATAATTTATTTACTAGCAAGTTTCTATGTGTTATACTATTCGTATAAGATATGAGGTGGAATTATGGCGTTTATTTATGCTATCTTAATCATTTTGATTGTTGGCGGAATTGGTACTATCACATATATTGTTTATTACAATGCTCTTCAAGATTGTAAAGTTAAAATTGATGAAGCAGAAAGTATGATAGATGAGGCTCTTCGTTCAAAATATGATATTCTTCTTAAGTTAGAGTCTATAATTAAAAACAATATAAAAGAAACAAAAATCAATTTTAAGGATTTAAATGACCTAAAAAAAGAAAGCATCTCTAATTTTCAACTAGAGCGAAAATTAGTTGATACTGTCTTACTTATTAGCAAAATTCAAGATGATTTTCCTGAATTAGAAGAGCAAAAAGATTATCGTGAGCTTCTAAATGACATTCGAGTTATGGATGAAAGAATAAATGCTTCTAAAAAATTTTATAACAAATATACTTCTAAATCTAATGAATTAGTCCGTAAATTTCCATCAAATATTATTGCTAAATTTCATAATATTACCATTCGCAACTTCTTTGATAATAAAGATATGAATGATGATATCATTAATGATTTTAAATTATAATCGCCAATCAATCGGTTGGAGATTATTTTTTTGCAAAAATTCATTAGTTCTTGAAAAAGGTCGACTCCCAAAGAAACCACTACGACACGAAAAAGGTGATGGATGGGGGCTTGTTATAACTAAATGAATTGGATTAGTTATATATTGAGCTTTAGACTTGGCAAAATTCCCCCATAATATAAACACTACTGGTGTCGTTTTAGCATTGACTTTTCTAATAATATAATCTGTAAGTGGCTCCCAACCTAGATTTTTATGTGAAGCAGGACAATCTTTTTTTACGGTCAAAACACTATTTAATAGTAAAACGCCTTCTTTTGCCCACTTTGTTAGATCACCATCTCTATGTGGCATAATACCTAAATCATCATATAATTCTTTATAAATGTTTTTTAAAGATGGTGGTATTTTTATATCTTTATGAACCGAAAAAGACAATCCCATCGCTTCCCCTACGCCATGGTAAGGGTCTTGGCCTACAATTACAACCTTTACATCTTTATAAGGCGTAAGTTTTAAAGCATTAAAAATATCTTCTTTTGGTGGAAAAATAGTTTCTTTATTATATAAATTCAATACACCCTGATAAAATTTACCAAAGTTAGGGCTATCCCAAATAACTTTTAATTCATTATCCCAATCATTACCTATCATAACTTTCACTTCTCTCTACATCTTAATTTTATCAAATAAAAAGACCACTGTCTTTAATTTCAGTAATCTTTTTAACTTTTTTAAAGTATTTATAATAAGTTGAATTTTATTTATGATATGTTTCATTATTATTTATTTTAAAAGCCCGATATATTTGCTCTAACAAAACACCTCTAAATAAACCGTGGGGCATTGTCATCTTCGAAAATGACAACTTCAAATTAGCAGCATTTTTAATATTTTCTAATATTCCATCGGAACCACCAATAATAAATGTAATACAACTATAATGATTAAAAGTTTCATTTATAAAACTAGCAAACTCTAAAGAATTCATTTGTTTTCCTTCGATTGCTAAAGCTACAACATATTCATTCTTGCCTATATTTTTAATAATTTCTTTACTTTCTTGTTCAATATTGCTATCTTTTACTTCAATAATATTAAATTTATGATACTTATTAATTCTTTTATTATAATCTAAAATCATATCCATTAGATATTTTTCTTTTATTTTTCCAACACAAATCAACTTTATCATAACTCTATAATCTCCGATTTTTCATTTTGTTTAGCACAACTAATATTTTCAAAATCAACCCCGTACTCCAAGAAAATATTTTTGATTGTTTCCATAGCTTTTTCTTCCGTATTATTTTCATGAGAAAGGTGCGTTAATATTATTTTTTGCGTATTTTTGCCAATTAATTTAGCTAAATAGATACTAGCATCTTTATTAGATAAATGTCCATAAGGTCCAACAACTCTATCTTTTAACCAAGCTGGATATTTACCATTTAGTAACATCTCCACATCATGATTACTCTCAAACAAATATACAGTCTTATCCCTTAAAGAGTTAAAATATTTTTGATTCAAATAACCAGTATCAGTTAAATAAACAACGCTATTATTTCCTTCATACAAAATATATCCTTTAGAATCCTTAGTATCATGGCTAGTTTTTATTACTTCAATTTTAACATTATCTAAATAAATATCATCATCAAAAAGAATTAAATGTTCATACTTACTTATTGGGTTTTCACTTCCCAACTCACCTATCATTCCTACTGTCATATAAACATTTGCCTGATATTTTTTTATATAATTTTCTAAAGCTCCAATATGATCGCTATGAATATGCGATATGATTATAGTATCAATATCAGTTAAAGAAACGCTTAATTCTTCTAAGCGTTCCTTTATATATCTAACATTAGTTCCCATATCAAACAATATTTTGTGTTTTTCCGTTTCTACATAAGTAGAGTTTCCCTTAGAACCACTAGCTAATACACATATTCTCATTATCTATATATTGTGATAGGATTTATAGCTTTACTGCCTTTTTGATATGGCACCCCAGTCCAGAAACCTAAGTGTAAGTGCGTACCAGTAACCAAACCACTCTTACCCATGGCGCCAATCTTCTGTGCACGGCTTACTTGTTGATTTTTAGAAACATAGACATCTGACAAGTGGGCATACAATGAACAGTATCCATTTGGATGTTGAACAATAATGTTTAAACCACTACTTTTACCAGCATATCCACCGTAACCAGTCCATATAACTGTACCAGATGCAATTGCAAAAATTGGTGAGCCATAACCAGTACCAGATATATCTAAACCATCATGACTTGTACGATTAAATAAGTAACGCGTACCAAAACCCGAAGTAATAATATATGGCTTTAATGTTGGCCAAGCATATTCCGTACCATCATCAACATAATTACCCCAGTTACCACTCGAAATAGATTTTTTACCTTTAACAATAACTTCATTAACAGTTTCTCTTACCATATATGTATTATCTTTATCGATAACAACTTGTTGACTGGCATCTCCATTAATTACCTGTGTACGCGAAGCAACACGGCGAATACCATTAACGCCCTTCGTTTGAACTAAACGATAACTAGTATCTTTAGAATAATCATACTTTGTTTCTGTCGAATATTTTTCTTCAACATCTTTAACAATATATTTATCATATACCAATTGTAACATTGGATTAATTAAGGATATAACTACTTTATCTCCAACTGCTAATAAGTCATTTTCACTATTATATTTGGGATTAGCTACCAAAAATTCGGAAACATTTAACTCATTAGCCTCGGCAATACTAGCAATTGTATCTCCTACTTTTACTGTATATTCTGATTCTTTACTATCAGTTCCAAATAACAAATACTTACTTAAGCTATCTACATCTGTAAAAATTTTCTCATCAGTGCTTATATAAGATTCTTTAATTGATATATTTTCTTGAAAATAAATATTTTCAATTCGTTCACCTACATCAACAATCTCTTTTTGTTCATTATTAATATAAGCTAAATATTCATCTTCCGGAATAAATGATAAGATAACTTTCTTTATTGCTTCTTCAAATACCTTTTCATCTAAAACATTAATTTTAAACAATACTTTTGAATCTCCATTATCATCTTTATCACTTACTGTAATAGTATAACCCTTTATAGTAAAATTCTTTGATTCTTTTATTTTATCATAAATTTCTGTAACACTAGAAACACTAGAATTATATGTATTTAATTTAGTTATTGAAAATCCTTTTGGGGGATATACTTGATCTACATTATATTCTTCTTTTATACTCGATTGTTCTTCATTAATAAGTGCATAAAGTTCATCTTGACTACCAATCATTCCTATTTTTTCACCGTTTAAGTATACTTGATAAACCCCTTCTACTTCATCAGCATAACTAGTTTTATAAGAAGTGGCAATAAACATTGCTACTCCAAATATCATTGTCGTTAATATGCATAGAATTTGTGTCTTTTTACTCATCAATATTCTCCTTCTTTTTCAAGAACCATATAGTTTTTGAAATTCATCATTGTCGGTTCAAATAGTACTGTAAATTTACCAGTACCACCTTTTCTGTGTTTTGCAATGATTATATCTGTCTCGACATTTTCCGATTTTCCTAACTCTGTCTTGGCTTTATAGTAATCTTTACGATTTATAAACATAACAATATCGGCATCTTGCTCAATTGAACCTGATTCTCTTAAGTCTGCAAGCATTGGTTCATTATTTTCTCTTTTTTCTGCATTACGGGAAAGCTGCGCTAAAGCAATAACAGGAACTTTAAGTTCCATTGCCATCGTTTTAATAGCTCTTGAAATATCTGAAACTTCTTGTTGTCTAGATTCTGGTCTCCTGCCGCCCATAGTAAGTAACTGCAAGTAATCGATAATAATTAATCCTAGACCTTCTTTTTTGGTTGCAAGTCTACGACATTTAGCTCGAATATCATTAACAGTAATACCAGAATTATCTTCAATATAAATATTAGTATCAGCAAGTTGACTTACTGCTTCATTATATTTTTTCCAATCATTCTGTCCCAACTGACCATTAGTTAACTTTTTGCCTTCAATTCCTCCTAAAGCGCTAATCATACGATTGACCAACTGTTCGGCAGACATTTCTAAGTTGAATACAGCAATAGCTTTTTTCGTACTTTGAGCAGCATGAGTAGCAATATTTAAAGCAAATGCTGTCTTTCCCATACCGGGACGAGCCGCAATAACAATCATTTCACCTTCATGTAAACCACTAGTTGCTTTATCTAAATCATAAAAACCAGTTTCTAAACCTGAAATAACACTATGATTTTGGGATAAATATTCTAATTGCTCTTGAGCTCTTGCTAATACCTCATTAATTGGGGCAAACTCAGTTGTCTGACGCGATCTAATAACATCTAAAATATTTTTTTCAGCCGTATCAAGTAGCCCCGTAACATCATCTGAATCATTATATGCGTCTGTTACAATATCTGTTGCCGTCGTTATAAGATTACGAACTATCATCTTTTCTTTAATAATGTTAATATAATAATCCAAGTTAGCAGCACTTACAACAGAGGTTATAACATCAGCCAAATATGTGGGGCCTCCAATTGCTCCTAAACTTTTAGACTTATCCAGTTCATCAGCCACAGTTGTTTGATCAATAGGTACTCCCGCATCATGTAAATTTTTTATAGCAAGAAAAATCTTTTTATTAGCATCACTATAGAACATATCATCAGTAACTTCTTCTAAGACTTTACTAACAACTCTTTCATCAAGAAAACAAACACCCAAAACTGACATTTCAGCATCTAAATTTTGTGGCATTTTTCTTGCCATATTATCACCTTACTTCACTAAATTAACTCTGATATTGAAGCGCACCTTCTTATGTAGTTCAACTGTTACATTGTGAACTCCAAGTGTATCTAAAGGAGCGTCAATTTGAATTTGCTTTTTATCTACTTTATACCCCATTTTGTTTAAGCTCTCAGCAATTTGTTTAGAAGAAACATTACCGAAAACTTTATCCATAGCTCCCGTTTTTACTTTAAAAGTAATATTTTCTCTAATTATTTTATCACGCATTTCTTGCATTTCTTTAACTAGTTTTTCTTCTTCTTGCTTACGCTTATCAAGCTCATTTGATAATATTTTGGTACTAGTCTTTGTTGCCGCAACAGCTAAACCGTTTTTAATCAAATAATTCATTCCATAGCCATCACTTACTTCAATAATATCATCTTTTTTACCTTGTTTTTTAACATCTTTTAGTAATATAACTTTCATGTTTTTTCTCCTTTTTAATTCCTACTTATTGTATCAAATATATACTTATCAGTCAAAAAAATTTATCCTTTTATTATGGATAAATTATACTTTTTTTCCGTTCTTTTTTAGAAATTTACTCTATAAAAACTCCTGTTTACTATGTGTTATTTAATACATATATAACTGGTTTTAAAACATAAATCTGTCTTATATTATTTTTCTGGTCATTATCATCAACTTTCTTATAAATACTAATCATTTTATATATCTTAATACTTATTTTACAACTCCAATTCCTAGTCTTTAATTTTTCTAAAATCTACACACTTATAAATATTTAAGGTCAAAAGAAAAAGACTAAAAATTAGTCTTTAACATATGGAATTAATGCCATAAATCTAGCATATTTAATTTGTTGTGCAATATGTCTTTGATGTTTAGCACAAGCACCGCTTTGTCTTCTGTTTACAATCTTACCTTTTTCAGTAATGTACTTTAGAATTATAGGTACATCTTTATAATCGATAGATTTTCCAGCACACATTTGACAAATTTTCTTTTTCTTACGATAAAATTCTGCCATTTTATATTCTCCCTTCTTAGAAAGGTAGGTCATCATCAGTTAATGATACTTCATTACCCATTGCAGCATAAGGATCCATATCCAAATCAGCAGTAACAATATCATTATTGACCATACCATTATTATTTGGAACCGCATTATTTGCAGTATAAGATGAAGTATTTAAACTACTTTCTGGAATTTGACTACCACCAGCTCTTGAGCTTAGGAATGTTACATTATCAGCTATTACTTCAGTAACATATCTCTTAGTGCCATCTTGGGCATCATAACTTCTTGTTTGTATACGACCTTCGACAGCTACTTGTGAACCTTTAGTACAATACTTAGCAATATTTTCAGCTTGTTTTCTCCAAGCTACACAGTTGATAAAATCAGCTTCTCTTTCCCCATTTTGATTAGTAAAATTTCTATTAACAGCAATCGTAAATGAGGTAGTTGCATTACCAGTTGCGATAGTGCGTAACTCAGGATCTCTTGTCAATCTTCCAATTAAAATTACTTTATTCATTTTTTACTCCTCATCTAATTTGATAATTAAGTGTCTAATAATATTTTCATCAATAGACATTTTACGATTAACTTCTTTGATAGCTTCTTTATTTGCAGTCATAGTCATTACAAAATAATAACCACTAATTTCCTTTTTTATAGGATAAGCTAACTTCTTTTGTCCCATTTCTTTAAAGCTTTCTACTTTAGCTTTAAGACTTTCAGCTAATTTTTTTACATTTTCAGCAGCAGCCTTAACATTACTTTCTTCCATAGTTGCTTTAACAATGAACATCATTTCGTATTTATTCATTTTCTACACCTCCTCTTGGTCTTCCGGCTTACACTTATTTGTGAAGCAAGGAGTAATCACTACTCGTTTTGTATTATAGCAAACCAACTTCTTTAATTCAAGAACTTTTAAACATTTTTTGCTATTGATTTTGACCTTTATTTTTAATAAATCAACCCCTTTTTATCATGATACTTATTTTTATATCAAAATTTATTAAATTTTCTTTTCATTTAATTTATTTTACTTTCCAACCAATTTTTTATAAAATTTTAAGACATAGAAAAAGACTTCCTAAGAAGTCTTAAACATAAGCCATTACTGCAAATATAATTAACAGTAGGACTAAAAGTATAACGGCAAATTTCCAAATGTTTTTTAGCCATTCTTTGTAAGAAACATCATACATTGATAGACCAGTTACAAGTAAAACACTAGTTGGTGCTACCAAAGAAACTAAACCATTAATTGAAGTCATAATTACAAGCATTGTTCCAGTATAATCAGCAAATCTAGCAGTATATGTAGCTCCTAAAGTGAAACCACTAAATCCGAAATCTACATGGAAGAATGATGCTAACGCATTTGCAACTGTTGCACTAATTGGATTAAATGTTGTCCCAACAATCTTATCAACTATTGTATTAGTAAATCCACCCCAATAGCAAATAACAAACATTGTATAAGCAAGTACGATAAATAAAGCAGGTTTTAATGTTTTCTTCATACCTTCAACAGCAGCTTCTAACAATTGGTCCATTTTAACCTTGCTAAATAATTTAACAAAAATTAATATTATCATAGCAATATAACAAATTGTATAAATATCCCATTCTCCAAAGGCACTAACTTTACCAAGAATATAGCCAAAGATTGGATGTGAATTACCACCAATAGTAACAGTAACTTTTGTTGTTAACCATGTATGGAATGTACTAAACACATCAATGCCAAAAGCACTACTCCATGGCATATATCCTAAAACGCAAAATGCAAATAATAAAATAAATGCCGCAAGATATGGCCAAGCTTTACCATTTCTTCCATCACCTGTTAAAGGCACTAAATCAATTGGTTCGGCTACAGCTTCTTTATTCTTATTTTTCATTTTAATTAAAACGATATTTAATAAGATTAATGCTAAAGCTAAAATTCCAAAACGAACTGGTAAGTTAGTAGTAATACTAACATTCATTGTTTTTGCTAGATAATCAAGACCTAAAGTTGAAGTTGTTTGTCCAACAAATCCCACTATCATCGCACCGAATGTCATTAAAACACTTTTTAGTTTTCCAAATCCTAGACGACTAGCAATACTTATTATTAATGGCATAAATAATAAAATTGGGAAACTTTGAGTTGCCATTGAAACAAACAAAGCAATAATAACAGTGTGAACTAAAGCAAACCATTTTTTCTTACCAATCCAAAACTCTGCGGCATTATCTACTAACTTTTTATAACCGTTAGTTCTAGATAAAACACCATAGAATAGACCAACAACAAGAGCAAATACTACTTGTAACAAATAATAGTTACTGGCATAAAACATTGCTAAAAATGTCTCATTAATCCCAGTTCTTGCAGGATCAGTTGTTTTAATGGTTGCTGAACTAAATGTACCTGCTGGAATTATCCATGATAGAATAATTGCAACAAAAATAGATATAGCTAGAGCCTTAAATAAGAAATGACTAGTCTTTTTAGGTTGTTTTTTATCACTAATTACTTCCTTTTTTGGAACTTCTTTTTCTGGTTTAGTTTCTTCTACAACAGCTTCTACTTCTTTTTTAACAGATTTAGTAGTCTTTGTAGAACTTTTCTTTTTTCCATTTTTCTTTTCCATTTTTCTTTACCTCCAATAAAATTATAACACAAAATCAAGGCTTGCCAAGTCTTTTTAAGTGAAATATAACTTCACAATAAGCCTAAAGTCCTATAATTTTTCTTAGGGTAAACAAAAATAACTTTTATCTACTAACTTTTTCTTTAACATCAGCACTTTTTAAGCAAAAAGATTCCAAATAAGGTATTAACACATTTTTATATAATTCTTCAAAAGAACTATAATTTGGCATATTCTCTTTTATAAGATCCGCTATTTCCTCAGTTCTAACAAAGCCAACTTTCTTAAACCATTCAAAATCTGGTCGCATTTCTTCTCTTGATATCCATTTTTCACTCATCAAGGCCGAAACAGCCCTTACAAAATATTCATATAACAGTGTTTTAGTCATT
This sequence comes from uncultured Bacilli bacterium, assembly GCA_934096595.1. Taxonomy (GTDB): domain Bacteria; phylum Bacillota_I; class Bacilli_A; order RF39; family UBA660; genus CAG-605. The sequence continues at coordinate 47,433 of CAKOMH010000001.1, forward strand.
CCTGAATAAGTCTTAGGTAAACCATTTGTCAGTGCTTCCTTGATTAAATAATCATAATTAGAAACAGTATCATAATACTTATCCACAATTGGATTAACAAAATGATGAGCAAATTCATGATTTATCGAAATAAAATTATATCTTTTATTTACAGAGAACTTACCATTTTCGTACTTAATCGCTCTAGTACAATATAGAAAATTACCAATGGTTGAAGAAAACCCACCATTCATAAAAATAGAACCACTAATATTTAAATCAATATCTTCCTTACTTCCAAAGAAATTTAAAACATAAGCCTTATTATATCCATCTGGTAATTTACCCAAAGCCTCTTGTTGCAACTTTAATTCTTCTTTATTATCTTCTAAAATTTTATTCATATCAAAAGATAAATAAACTTCTTTTACTAGTTCTAAATATTCTCTTAAATCCTCTTTTTTAAAAGGTTTATTAATTTTAACAATATCTTCATATCTAATAGAAAAATCCTCATTAAATAAATAAGCTATATGATTGTAATAAGCCTCATCATCTATATCTAACATATATTTTTCTAATTGAGGAAATTTATCAAAATCAATCTTACTTACAATATCGTTAAAATACTTAGTATTTGGAAATTCTACCCAATCAAATTCATCTTTATTTTTATAATTATTTTTTATTACATAACTACACACGATAGCATGAATAAAATCTACTCTCTTATCTAATCCAAATTTTATATCACACATAATATCATCTCTTTTCATCACTTTATAATTTTTACTATTTATCAATATACTTATTAAACATACTATCCATTATTTTTCTTCACTACTTCTATATTTGAATAGTACTGATGGTCGATGCCCTTCACCTTTTTTTACTTTATCCGTTTTTACAACTTTATTAGCGATAATCCTTCTAAACGCAGGATCTAACAATTCTTTATTTAAAATAACTTCATAAACTTGTTGCAAATCTCCCAAAGTAAAATATTCAGGCATCAAATTAAATGCAATATCCGTATAACTAATTTTATTTTTAAGCCTTTCAATACCAGTATAAATGATTAAGGAATGATCAAAAGCAATATCGTTACTCTCTTCTATTACATAAGAATAATTGTCAGAAGTTTTTTCTTTTAATATCTTTTTTAACTTGAACTTTAATTGCACATTATTGTTATCTAGCAAAACTAAAATGTTATCTTCATCCTCAAAATATTTAACATTAAACCACGAAGCATTGAATGCTAAATTATTATTAAGCAAATTTTTATCTACCAAAGCCATATATGATGTTGATAACACACGCATTCTTGGGTCTCTTTTTACACTTCCAAAAGTATATAACTGTTCCAAATAAATATTTTCTAAATTTGTTTCTTTTTTTAAAATTCTCTTAGGACTATCTTCTAAATCCTCATCAATTCCAACAAACCCTCCAGGTAAGCACCATTTATTTTTAAATGGATAACTATCTCTCTTAACCAATAAAACGCTCATATGTTTCTTAGTTGTCTTACGATAATTTGCATTTTCTTCACTGCTAATACTAAACACAAGAATATCCGTTGTTACCGATAATAAATCAAAATCATTTTTATTATAATTTTTTAAAAATTCTTCCTCACTTTTATACATCATGTTCTAAAATCCTTTCTTCTTAACCAATTTATTATATCAAACATTATATTTTTCTTCACAAATTTTCCTTAAATCTGTCATCAACTTATAATAACTCCTTTATTATTTTGATTTTCTTTAATTATTTATCATATAAAAACTAAAAAAATAACTATGCTTTATAAAAAAGAGGTATTTTTAACCCCAAAAGTTGTAATTCGCATAGTGACATAATTAGCAATACAATTAAAATATATTATTTTTCCCAATTTTATTTAATCTTTTTTATTTTCTTACCCATTTCCATTTATATAAACTTCTATCTAGCCGAATGCCATCTCTTGCCATAGCATCCTTCAATTTTTCAGCATCTCTATACAGAAACGAGTCTCTTTCATCAACTAATGATAGTGAAACTATTATTTCAGCATTACGATTTCTATTCTTAAAATATCTCCTTAATAAAATTGTTAAATTTGCAATATCAGTCTCCAACAAAGTTCCAGCAAGTGTTATACTGGTCAAATTTGGCATCTTGTCTAAAAGTGCTAATAATTTCTTGGCATCCGCAAAATCTTTAAACACATCTATTTCTTTAACATTTAATTCTTGATATTTAATTTTATCTTTTTCTAAAAGCCCTTTTTTATAGCAGAGATAACTACTTCTAATATATTTATTATATAGCATTTCCTTTGTTTCAAAGTCTAAATTGTTACCAGTAATTGATTTTATTCTTTTACAAGAATCTAGTGTAGATGTATTTATAAAAAATATACTTTTATTATCATACACGCTATAATAAAGCAATGCCCGTAAATCACTCATTGTCTCTATCTGGCAAGCCTCATCGTTAAGTATAAATACCAAATTTTTTTCATTTTCTAATTTTGTTTCCATATAAAATCCCCCACAATTAAGTTATTATCATTTTGCTAATAACAGTGCATATTTTTTAGAAAGAGTCTTCTCTCTTTCGTTATTAACATTATATTAATATCACAGCATTTTGTCAACTGTTTTTTACAAAATGTTAAAAAGATTTTTAATTACTATCATCTTATTTTTGGATAAGCCCTTCGTTCATTCGTAAGTCCAATTAAATAATCAACACTGGTATTATAAAATTTAGCTAGTTGTACTAATCTTTCTACAGAAATCAACTGTATACCTAATTCATACTTAGAATATTGTTGTTGTGTAGTCCCTAAAATTTTAGCAATATCACTTTGTTTATAATCTCTATCTTCTCTAATTTCTTTTAGCCTTGAAATATCCATATTTATTCCTGCTTTGCAAGAATAATCTCACACATCTTTTTATATGTAGCCTGTATACATCTTTATAGATGTAAATTAATTTTTAAATTAAGTAATTGATTTAATATTTACTTAGAAAGTAGGAAAATATGAAAAAAATAATATCTTTAGTATCTTTAATACTTTGTACGCTTACAATACCTATAATTTATTTTATTAAACAAAATAATAATAAATATATTGCCGTTTATCTTGATAATATAGAAAGTACTTCTATTCCTGATAGAAATTCTAATTATATTATAGATAAAGTTATTTGTGATAATGATGCCACAGGAACTTGGGACAATGTAAATTGGAGTCTATTAGTAACTAATCTTTCCAAAAGAAGTAATTGTAAAACTTATTTTCGAAGTAAAAAAGATATTACAATCACTTATGACAATAACTATATAAAAAATAATATATTTGAAGAAAAATTTAATTCTGAATCATTAAGTATTTCATCAAATTGTACAAATAATACATATCTAACCCATAATATAAGTTACATTAATGGTTACAAAAAATATACCTTTCAAGCCGATACAGCAGATTGTGTTAGAGACGGTATATTCCTTAATAATAAAAATGCCCTTGAGGAAAATACCATTTATCATTATAGCTTCGAAGCAAAAGCAAGTGAAAACTTTTCTATTTATGTTGGTCCAGAACAAAATGGTCAAAAAACTTACTCTGTAAATCTTAATTGGCAAAAATATAGTACAACTTTTACTAGTAAAAACATAAGTTGGAGAGTAGCGTTTACCTTTTACTTTTGGATGCCTAGTTCTGGAACAAGAACATTAGAAGTTAAAAACATAGCTCTTCAAGAAGGAGAATATGATAATTTTTCTACTACTATTTTAAAAGAATATGATAATCTAAATAACACATTGCCAACTCCAACTAGAGAAAACTATACTTTTTTAGGTTGGTATACTGATCCCATTGAAGGAGAAAAAATATCTTCTAAAACTATAGTAACAGAAGATACAACTTATTATGCCCATTGGCAATACAATGAATCCGAATAAATCAAATAAGAAAAGCACCTACTCAACATTGAATAGATGCTTCTCACAAATTAACATAATGGACTAAAGAAACATCTAACAGCTCAAATCAAATGTATCTCTTTTTTTATTTAAGAACCTTCGTTCTTTCAATAGTAGTATAACATAATCAAAATTTTTTGCAATTGTTTTTTAATTTTTATCATAATAATATATATTTTAATAAATTAATGGTTTTTAGTAGATTTATACTGGTCATTATGATACCATATTAGATAGATACATTTGATTGTTAGGTGCTTTCTTTCTCAGTCCATTTTTATCTTTTAAAAATGGAAGGAGGCGGTCCTATGAAAGGAATTCTAAATGGAGTATTTAATTATGCTCATAGTAATTTTAGCCCTTGTGGACGAAATTATAAATTCCATCAAAAGGAAGTAAATTTTTTTATAAAAAATTTGAGAAGCACCTACTCAACATTGAATAGGTGCTTCTCATATATTACCATAATGGACTGAGAAACATCTAACAGCTCAAATCAAATGTATCTCTTTTTTTATTTAAGAACTTTCGTTCTTTCAATAGTAGTATAGCATAATCAAAATTTTTTGCAACTATTATTTAAGAATACATTAATAATATATACTAATATTTTATATTTATACTAAATAAATAATAATTACAATTTCCTGTATTTTATAATTCATGGCTAATTTGCAGCCCATTGCAAATTGGCCATTTTTATTCTATTTAAAAAGATTAGCACTTAAAACCATACTAATCTTTATACTTATTATTTTCTATTAACTCTAAATCTTTCATTAGGATCTAAAATCTTCTTACGAAGTCTAATAATAGCAGGAGTAACTTCAACATATTCATCTTCTTCGATAAATTCTAAAGCCTCTTCTAAACTAAATGTCTTAGGAGTAACTAAAGCAATGGCATCATCAGCCGACTTACTTCTGGTATTAGACATTTCTTTATTTTTACAAGGATTAACATTTAAATCATTATCTCTATTATGGATACCTACAATCATACCGATATAAATATCAGCTCCCGGTCCAACAATCATTTGACCCCTATCTTGTAAGTTATATAATGAATAACCTAAAGCCTTACCAGTTTCCATTGAAACTAGAACTCCGTTCTTACGGCCTCTAATCTCACCAGCATATGGTTTATATTCATCAAATGAACGAACCATAATACCTTCACCCTTCGTATTAGTAATAAAGGCACTTCTATAACCAATTAAACCACGAGTTGGGGCACTAAATTCTAAATGCGTATATCCTTCTTCTCCGTTAGACATAACAAGTAAAGTAGCCTTTCTTTCTTGTAAATCCGAAATAATAGTAGAAGCATAATCACTTGGTGTATTAACAATTACTGTTTCATAAGGTTCACATTTACGCCCATCAATTTCTTCAAATAAAACTTCTGGTTTAGAAACACATAATTCATAACCTTCACGACGCATTTCCTCAAGTAATACTGATAAATGTAATTCGCCACGACCAGATACTTTAAACCCATCAGTCCCCGGTAATTCTTCAACTTCTAAACCAACATTAGTTTCTAATTCTTTTTCTAATCTTTCTTTAATATGACGAGAAGTCAAGAACTTACCACTTTGACCGGCAAATGGTGATGAGTTAACCATAAAATTCATTGACAAAGTTGGTCTTTCAATAATAATAGGAGGTAGAGGATCAACAACCCCTTGAGGACATAAAGTATCACCAATTGAAATATCCTTACAACCAGCAACTGTTACAATATCCCCGTAGTAAGCCTCACTTACTTCTTTTTTCTTAATACCTTCGTTTACAAATAATTTAGAAATTCTAAAAGACTCAACCGCACCAGTATTACGACATAAAGTAACCATTTCACCAGTTTTAACAACACCTTTAGTAACACGACCAATACCCAAACGACCAATAAAGGAATCATAATCTAATTGGGAAACTTGAAGTTGTAAAGTATCATCAACACTGCCTTCATAAGGTTTAACTTGTTTTAAAACTGTATCAAGTAATGGTGAAATATCATTACCTAAATTATTTAAATCAAGTGTCGCTTTACCATCTCTTGCAACCCCATAAACTATTGGAAAATCTAATTGTTCATCAGTTGCATTTAATTCCATAAATAAATCAAAAGTCATATTAACTACTTCTTCAGGTCTGGCATCTTTTTTATCAATCTTATTTATGAAAAGAATAGGTCTTAAATTCTGTTCCAAAGCCTTCTTAAGAACAAATCTCGTTTGAGGCATTGGTCCTTCCTTCGCATCAACAATTAGAATAACTGTATCAACAGTACGCATAATTCTTTCAACTTCACTAGAAAAATCTGCATGTCCCGGAGTATCTACAATATTAATCTTATAATCCTTATATCTAATCGCACAGTTCTTAGAATAAATAGTAATACCTCTTTCTCTTTCTAAGTCATTACTATCCATAACTTGCTCATGAACTACTTCATTATCTCTAAATACTCCATTTTGTTGTAATAGTGCATCTACCAAAGTACTTTTACCCGCATCTACATGCGCTACTACTGCAATATTTATAATCTTATCCATAAATAAAACCCACTTCCATTTAATACTTTTAAGATATTACTACATTTTTTTCTAAATTACAAGTAGTAAATAACCATTTTTCTATTTCCTTAAGTTCAACTATAATTATACATTTTAATCCCTTAACTTCAGATTATTATTTTCATCGCCAAAAACAAAATCTTGTTTAGTTTCTTTATCTTGTTTAGTTTCTTCACATTAATATTTCTAACCGCTATCATTCCATGATACAATTATCCTAGAAAGGAGTATTATTCAGATGAAAGATAAGAAAAACATTCTAATTATTATTTTAAGTATTCTTTTAGTAATAACTGTTGGTTATATTGTTTATAGCGAACTAAATAACAAAAATATCGATAATTGTAACAAAACCGAAAACAACAATATTGAAAATAACAATTCCCACAAAAATAATGAAAATAATCAAAATCAAACCTCTGAGCAATCAGAATATAACATTATAGGCGAGGCTTATAACGGTATTAAAGTTATAAAAAATACTAATGAGGATGTTAATCCTAAAAATGGTGATCCCATAGAACTTGTTGAAAAAGTTATATTACCTAAAATATTAAAAGATACTGATACTACCAAATCTATTAATAAAAAGATTTTAGATGATAATAAATGGGCCATCTCCATCGTTGAAAAAGGTTTACAAAACGAAGATAATCCCTATACTTTATATGATGTTACTACTAATTATGACTACACACTCAATAATAATATTCTCTACATCTTAGTAACAACTAAGAATTGGTATTATCATAGTGAAAGCTTCAACGATTATTATAGTTATTATTATGATATGAAAAACGATAAAGAATTAACAACTAACGAAGTAGCCTCTCTTCTTAACATTAAACTAAAAGATATTAAAAATGCTAAAAAAATTACTAATATTATGTATATTAATAATTATAAACAAGCAAAAATCTATTATAAAGAATTAGAAGATAATTGTAGTAATGAAGAATGTAAAAATGAAACTACTATTGATTTAAAATAAATTTTCAATAAAAAAGTCCACTAATCCCTTAGTGAATTTTTTTAATTAACCTCTAAATTAAAATTACTTTTTTTCTTATTCTTTCGTTCTTCCTTATTAACATAGACCGTTTCATAAGAATCACATACGGTAATAAAGGCTTTGTTATCAATAAGTAATATTACTTCTTTAATTTCTAAATAAAACTTACTTTTAATAGATACTACTAATATATCATTACTTCTATTACTATATCCGCCCCTACCTTTTAAGATCGTAATTCCATAATTATAAGTTTCACTTAAAAACTTTCTTATTTCTTTATTTTTGTGAGAATTTATATAAAGTATTTTATCTTCTTTAATCCCTAACATAAACTGATTAGAATATATACTTTGAAAAATTAATATTACAAAGGCATATATTAAATGTTCTACGCCAAATACTAACCCCGTTAAAACAACAACAATTCCATCTACCATAATAATTGCTTTATCCATTGAAATTTTTAAGTATTTACCTAAAATTGATTCAATTATATCAGTGCCTCCAGTTGTATACCCTGTTTTAAAAACCATTCCTAGACCAACACCATTAATAATTCCCCCAATAATAGCCTTTATTAATAAATCAACACTACTTAAATCAATTAAACCAGTTATATAACTAGTTAACTTTAGCATAATAGGATAAATAAGTGCTCCTAAAATAGTTTTATAAGTATCACCTTTACCTAAAAATATAAAAGATAAGATAATTAAGAAAATATTAACTACTCCGACAAATAAAGAAGTATCAATCTTAATAAAATTATTAATTACTATAGAAAGACCACCAATTCCGGTAGAGGCTAGGTTATCTGGTACACAGAATAAGTTAAAAGAAAATGCTACTATAGTTATTCCTAATATAAATTTTATCCATTTTTTCATATAACCATTCCTTTATTATTTATTACTTAGATTGTATCAAATATAGAGTATTTTTTAAAGGATTATATAATTTAGTTAACCTTCCCACCCTCCCACCCTAAATATATTATTTAGATATAATTTATTATATAATAGATATACAAGGAGTTTTATAATATGAAAAGTTTAGAATATTTAATGTATGTTGATGAACAAGAAGAAAAAGAAAAGATTTATAATTCTGAAACGAAAGAATTCTATAAAAATGGCGAGATAAAAGGCAAACTCAAAAAAACAAAAGAAACCATAAAAAATGCAACCAAAATGGGATTTACATTAGAACAAATTTCTGGTTTAGTTAATCTTCCTATCAATGAGATATTAGTTATTCAAAACGAGATAAGCAATAATCAAGATTAATTTTAAAACTCTATTACGCAATTTTCTATTTTTTTAGATTTTGCGTAATAGAGTTTTATTCATCTATACTCGCCAAAGTTATTCTGGCATAACCATTGCCTTTTTTAGCACAATAACTAATAGGCGTTTCTTCATTACAAGTAGTTGATATTGTTTTCGTACTCTCTTCATTAGACTCTTCACAATTGTAACAGTACATAACTTTGTTAGTTAAAAGCAAATTCCCGATATAACCTGAGCCACCGCCGCCAGCATTAAAATCTTCTCCGTAAGCAGAATTTATATTTCCACCATAAAATCCGCCACCGCCACCAGACACACCGTTACTATAGCCTATTCCTGTTCCGTCGCAACCTTTTCCAAAAGCACAGCCAGATATTTGATTTCCGCCAAGTCCACTATTATTTTCTCCTTGCATTCCAGCTATTCCACCGCCAGAACCGCCGTGTTGAGAATAGTTTCCAGCACCACCACCACCAGATACTATGTAAATACTATTTTTATAATTTTCTAAACTACTGAGCAAGCCTGATTTTGTGGCAATATGAGTTGCTCCCCCACCTCCGCCGCCAGTTTCAGATTGATTCGTATTTATTTCAAATTTGTTATTATCCCAAGTTCCAGAACCACCGCCATTATAACCGCCAGCAGTATCTTGACCTTTAACAGCTGTTGAGCCGGTGCCGCCAACATTTAAGTAAACAACATCATTTTTAGATAAAATAACAAATCCAGATGCAAAACCACCATATCCCCCCAACTCTAGTAAACGACCATCTATTATCGAACTTCCACCTTGTGCGCCCCATGTTTCTAACTTATAAGTTCCCGATACTGGGGCAATAAAAGTCTGCTCTGCTCCTGTATAATCAAAATTAAATACCATATCACCAGTATAATTAAAATTAATTGGTTTACCCACTACTACTATTTTAGACTTAAAAGTTTTAATCTCATTATTTAAATCTTCTAAAGTAGTATTATAATCTATCCATAATCTTAAAGAATAATCTTTACTTTGCCCTGATTTCAAAATACCTGTAGTTAATTTTCTACTTTCAATACTACTAGTATTTACTTTATTTGCATTATCAAAATTACTAAGTAGGTTTATTTCTTTAATATCATTATTTTCCAACATGACATCAATAAATTTACTGGATAAAGTACTATTATTTAACACTTCTAAATTAACTGAATACTCAGCAGTTATATCACAAGTATTAATAACCGTAAAAGTATAAGGAGTTAAACTTTTACCCTTATCATTACTTATTGGATAAGCATTATCTAAATTAATACTATTCTCTTGATTACTTATAGATAAGTCAAAACACTTAGATTCTGCCATATTAGTAGTATCTTGACTAACCGATATATTCCACATCGAATAAGATACTCCTATACCCAACAATATTATTAATACTAAACTTATACTTATAAATATTACACTATTTTTCATAACTTCCACTATTCCTTATTATGTTTCAGTATAATATTAACAAAATAAAATCAATATTTATGCAATGCTTTTTGTCTTATAATATGCAATCTATAATTGCCATACTTTATGTAATACAATCTTATTAGGAGTTACTTATGAATGCGTTTAAAATATCACCTAAAGGAGAAACTGATAATAAAACTATTCGTTTTCCCTTAGAACTTATTGAAAAAATTGAAAAAGCAATCGTTGGTCAAGATATAACTTTTAGTAGATTTGTTATCTTAGCCTGTGAATATGCTCTTAATAATATGGAAAAAGAAGACAAAGATAAAACTAGTAAATAAATTAAAAAAAGTCGTCTTAAAACGGCTCTTTATTTATTTTCTTTTTTTTATTAATAATCTATCTGCTAAAACATCATCTAACATTTTTAGCGAATCATCTTCATTAATATCTGTATAAAGATAATTATTACCAATAATCTCTTGGATTTTAGGAAATTTCTCTAATAACTTACTTAATTTATTAGTAAATAAATAACTATTATTATCATTTATATTCTCTTCGGAAATACCAGAACTTATATTAGTAAATACATCTTTTAGATCTATCTTTTTATATTCTTCATAAATCTTTTCTATATCTTCTTCTTTAGTATAGTAAATAGTACTTAAGGCTTTAAAGAAACTATCTTTGATTATTTTATATTGTTTACAAAACTTATCATAACAATAAGTTTCATTATTATTACCTATATCATCTACTAAGAAGGCTCCATCTGCAATCTGATTAGCAATTAAATAATATAATAAAATATTATCTTCTAAACTTAAATCATTATTATCTATATTATATTTAATTAAATTACTTATAGCAATTTTAAATATAGATATATAATGTAAATTACTAAGTGTATCATTTACTTTAAAAATATCATCTTTATCATAATTATCTTTACTACCTAATAACTTAATTATATAATTATTTCTACAATCTAAAGCATCCATTGTATATATAATACTTAATATTTCTTTCTTTTCTTCAATATTATTAGCGCCCAAATAACTAAATAAAGCCTCTATATCTTCATCATTAATAGCCTTATAATAATCTTTTATTCCATAGTCATTAAAAAGAGAGCATAATAACAATTTATTTTCTAATTTACGATAATATTCATAAGTATAAGCAAACTCCTTGCTTAAAGATTCGTAGCCGCCTTCTATTCCTAAATTATATAAAATACTTTCCGCACTTGCTTCCATTAGAAAACTATGATTATGTCCATTGAAGAAATCAAGCTTTAAAACACCGCCGTTATCTAACTTATCGCTACAAGCCCTTTGTCTTACATGGCTAAGTTCATGTTTTACTGTTTCATCAATCCTAGCCAATATTTTATCCAGATCATAACTACTATTTAAAATATTATTTAAGCATATTTCAATAACATTATTACTATAAGAATAACTAGCATAGGCAATATTTTCTTCATCATGGCTTGCAATATTGGGAACAAAAACGACACTTAATTCTGTAAAACTATGGATATCTTCATTAGTTCCAGTACTTAAAACAAATCCTAAATAACTATATAAAGCATTATAAATATCATCTTTTATTAAAGCAATATCTTTTTCACTAAAAGAATAACCATATTCATTAGTAGCCTTAATATTATTAAAGTAATCCTCATCAAAAAATGAAGTATAATCTAATTCTTTTAGTTCATTTGCCAAGTTAAAAGAATTAACTTTTATTTTAGCAATCAACTCATCAATAGTAATATTAAAATCTTTTTCACACAGAATATTATCTCTATTAATAAGTTCATCTACTTCTGAATCATTTAATTTAACAACATCAGTAATTCCCAAATCCGTTAAATTTTTTATATTTTCTTGTAATAAAACTTCTAAGTCTTCTGTTCTATTATTTGAATCAGCCTTACTAACCATATCAATTTTATTATCTTGTTTACATCCGCAGGCATTTATGGTAACTGTTAAACATAATAGAAAAGATGCTATTCTTCTATTAATATTTTTCACTTTTTCCCCCTGTAATTGCCTACTATTATACACAAACTTTGGAAAAAGTAAAGTTTATTATTTTAAAACGAATCTAAATTCACTATCATTCTTTATTAAGCCATCTTTAACTATCAATAAATTATTATAATTAAAATCACTTAAAAAAGTACCACCATTTACTATATTTCTAATTTTAGGAAACTTATTTACTAAATTGGCTATTTTGCTAACATCTTCACCACTTACTTTAGATTCTTTAACATAACTACTTATATTGCTTAACCAAATTTCTTTATCTTTATTATCATAATAATCTTTTATATCTTCATAACTAAGATTATATATTGAACTTAAATAATTAAAATATATCTCTTCAATCAACTTATAATTATCTAAAAATTCTTTATAAAATGTATAACTAACTTCATGAGTAGTATAATCATAATTACCAAAACTAGCACTATCTAATATATTTACTAAGATAAAATGATATAATATTAAATTATCATCCAAACTTAATACTTCTTTTTGCCTATTATAAAGTATTAACTGGAGAACACTATTTTTTAATATATAACTTTCAATAATTCCCCCAGTACTATCTGTTAAAAATTCATTTATATTAATATCATTTAATTTACTAAAATCATCACTATTAATTAATCTACTCCAATAACTATTTCTAACTAATCTTCCATCAATTAACCACAACATACTTAATAAATCTTTTATTTCTTTATCACTATAAGCATTAAAATAGTTACAAAAATTTAAAATATCGCCTTTAAATAAAGTCTCATAATATTTGTCTATAGATTTATCATTATCTAAAAAACTTAATAAAAGCAACTTACTTTCATACTTTCTTTCTTCTAAGTTATTATAACTATAATTAAAGTTCTTATTAATTGGTTGATAATTATTTTTTAAAATATTATAGTTATAAGAAGTTGCAACCGCCTCATTTAAGAAAGATATTCCCCCTTCTCCTTTTAATTTATAATGACATTTGTTATCTTCGCAAGGTACTACAAACATATGATTAAATTCATGATTAATTGTATCAAATAAATTCATATATAAATCATCCAAGTTATTAGCATTCTTTAATATATTATTTAAAGATATAACTATCAAATTATCTTTTTCAAAATATTCTCCCAGTTGTTCTTGGTCTTCAAAATCACCCATTAATATTTTTAAAGATAATAACTTATGAACATCATCTTTTCTTCTCTTATCTAAAAGTACTCTATTAATAATATCTAATATAGTATTTTCTATATATTTTCTTATTTCATCATCAGCTATATCACTAATTAATAAATAATTTTCTTTATCTTGAATATATATTTTACTATTTAAATTTATAATGTTATATAAATCTATTTTATTGCCCGTAAAGTTATAATCACAAGAAACATTACTAATTTTACCTATTTTTATTAAGTCTTGTAATTCTTTATCGCTTAATAAAGTCTTAGCATTTAAAGGCATGGTAATATCATTTACTTGATTTATAAAATCAATGTCACTCTTAGTATCATCTATAGCCTCTGCTTTAGCCTTAATTAAATGATTTTCTCTTCCATTTATAAAAGAAACTATAGTTATAGAAAGGCAAAGTCCTAATATCGCTCCCATCTTGCCTAAGCTTTTAATTGTCATATAAATATTATCTCTCTTTTCTTTGCTTTTATTTACTACTTAACCTTTATTTTATTTTTTTTGCTTTAATTATAAAATTTTATTTTTTTAATTTTAATACTGACTCCATAATAGCCAATATATCTCCATCTAAAACTTTGAAGGCTTGACTAGTTTCATATCCACTTCTTAAGTCTTTTACCAAAGTATAAGGTTCTAAAACATAATTTCTAATTTGACTACCAAAATTAATGCTATCACTAATTCCCTTTTCTTTATTTAACTCGGCTTCTTTTTTTTCTACTTCTAATTGATACAATTTAGATTTTAGCATTTCCATGGCTCTTTCTTTATTGCGTAGCTGACTTCTTTCTACTTGGCAAGATACCACTATTTTGGTTGGCAAATGCGTAATTCTAACCGCCGAATCACTAGTATTTACCGATTGACCACCAGCCCCACTCGAATGAAAAACATCTATTTTTAAGTCTTCATCTTTAATTTCAATATCACTTACTTTATCAAATTCTGGCACTACTGTAACAGAAGCAAAGGAAGTATGGCGTCTTTTATTAGAATCAAACGGTGATATTCTTACTAGTCTATGGACCCCTTTTTCGCCTTTAAAATATCCATAACTCATATTGCCACTAATTCTTAAAGTTACCGATTTTACCCCTGCTTCTTCGCCTTTTAAAAAGTCAATAACCTCATATTTATATCCATTTGCCTCACAAAATCTCTCATACATTCGAAGTAACATCGAAGCCCAATCCATAGCCTCGGTTCCCCCCGCCCCCGGATGAATTTCTAAAAAGCAATTTAAATTATCATAAGGCCCATTAAGTAAGGTTGCTACTTCTAATTCTTCAATTAATTTTTCAGCATTTAAAAACTCGGTCTCTAAATCATCTTTTAGGCTATCATCTAAACTAACTAACTCTATTAAGTCTTTTAACCCATCAACGATACTACTAGCCTTCTTTAAATCACTAAGTTCTTTTTTTAAATTAATAAGTTCACTATTAACTTTATTGGCATAAACATTATCATTCCAAATATTAGGTTGATTTAAAATATCCTCTAATTCTTTTATTCTTTTGTCTTTAGCACTAACATCAAAGTGACCTCCCAATATCACTTAATTTATTTACTAACACATTATATCTTTCATTAATATCCATTATTTATTCTCCTTAAAACCATATCTATATCTAAAAGAGTAGTATTATCATCTACCTTTAAAGACTTTTGTAAACTAAAATAAAACTCCTCTAAACTCTCAGTAACACTAATTATACCACATTCTAAAGCCCCTCGGCTAAAATCTACTAATCGAAAGTGATTTAAAACTTCATAAAGACTATAATCCCCTAAATATTTAAAAATACTTCTTAAAATTATTTGCCAAATTTTATAAGCCATCTCAATATATAATTTATCGCTATCATAATTTTTATCAATATTAGATAAATCAAAATCTAATAAATATAAATTACCATTTTTATAAAGCATATTACCAGAAAGAATATCAACTAAGTTAATATTATTATTAGCCAATAGTCTAATACTTTCTAATAACTTTTGATAAGCCTCCAATAACTCTTTTATCTTCGTTTCTCTATTTATAAAATTAACATTAGAAGCGTTTATAAACTTCGTATTATATCCCAAGATAGCCTTATCAGTCATATATATATCACGAGGTAATATTAACTGACTTTCACCATCTAACTTTCCTAATTTAACTAATAAATTAAATATATCTTTTCCAATTTTTTGGTCTAAACTACGATAACAATCTAAAAATATTTTTACGATATAATCATTTTCTTGAAAATACAATTTATTTGTACTTTTTACTTTAAACTCCTTTAATTTTGGTATATCTTTAACACTTTGCACTTTAATTATTGCCATAACTTCTCATTCCTTAAACATCTTCTTATATCACCAACGGTTTCTATTTTTTCTTGACTCTTTCTTGCTATTTTTAATCTTAGTAAATTTATAAAAGCAATATAATCCGTACTTTCTAAGTTATCAATTCTTTCTTTTATATAATTAATATCTATATCATTTAACCAATTTAAATCATAGGAATCAAGCATTCTATCAATTATTAAATTAAACAAAGACATTCCCATTATTTTATAAGCCATATCTATATCATCAAAATAAATACAGTTATCAAAATCAATTAAATATAAATTATTTTTATCAAATAAAACATTTCCGCCCCAAATATCGGGATTTAAAATACCAATAGCACTTATTTTTTGAATATCTTCTAAAAGCCCCATTACCATTTTAATAACCTTATTAATAAATATATCTTCAGTTAAGTAATCCAACGGTTTTCCTAAACAGATAGGCATACTATAACCTAGAAATTCTTTTTCAGTTATATATAAATTTTGAGGTAACTCTAAATATTTAATGTCCTTTAATTCTGATAACTTTTCTAATACTTGCAATCTATTATAATTAGTCCCATCGCTTAATAATCTATCACAAATATTTAAGACTTTTAAATACTTACCATTTTTATAATAGATTTTACTTCTACTCCATATCATTAATTCTTTATCCGGAAGTCTTAAATCTTCAATACTTTTTACCTTTACTATTGCCACATTTATCCTCTTTTAGTTAAATTAAGACACATTCTTAAATCGCCAACTGTTTTTATTCTTTTCCTAGTATAAGTTTCCAATTTCCATCTTAATAGTTCAAAATATAAATCATAATTAGTACTTCTAAAAGACTTAAATTCTTGTTCTAAAGTCTCTAAATCTCTTTCCATTAATAAGGGTGACCCAAAACCATCTTTTACTAAACTTAAATATACAGTTTGAAATATATTATGTAAAGTTCTTAAATATACTCGATCATCGCAATAAATACTATTATCAAAATCAATTAAATACATTCTTCCATCATATAAAATATTATTAGAAGTAGTATCATAATTAAATATCTTATTATCTGCAAGTATTCTTATATCTTTTCTAAGTAATTTAAAAGATTTTATTACATCATCATATTTACTATTTAAACTAATATCCATTATTGTCTTAGCATCTTTAATCTTAGAAGCATATCCAAGTAAAGTATCATCAGTTATATAAATATTTTGCGGTAATATTAAATACTTAGTTCCTTGTAAATTCATAACTTTAGTTAAAATTTCTAATCTTTCTTGATTTTCTTTTAAAGTTAAATCGCCTTTATTAAAGGGTATTTTTTTAAAATAAAGAGAAGGTGTATATTGATAAATTTCACCATTATCTCCTTTTATTTTAGGAATATCTGGTAACTTTATATCATTAATACTTTTTACTTTAACTATCGCCATTTTATCACCCGTCTTAGTAGTCATTAGGATATTACACTTAATCTTTAAAGTCAATTAAATTTGTTGATTTTTATTAAGTATTTATAAAGATTTTATGCTACTATATACTAAGAAATACTAAGTATATAAAAGAGTAAAACAAAAGAAAAAAAGTACTATTTCTAGTACCTAAATATCAAAGGTATATCCCCCATCTACAGCAATGTTTTGAGCCGTAATATTTTTAGCCTCATCGCTTGCTAAATACAAAACTAAAGATGCGATATCCAAAACAGTTTGAGGACGCCCTAATGGAATAGCAGCAGTTGATTGTTTAAAGGTTTCTTCTCTAATGCTATCATCTTTATTAGTAAAATCATCTAAAATACCTTCCCACATATTAGTACGAACAATCCCTGGTAAAACGGAATTAACATTGACATTATAAGGAGCCAATTCTCGGGCCATGCTACTACTTATTGCCATAATTCCCGCTTTAGTTGTAGCATAAACATTCGAACCACTATTACAAATTCTTCCGGCAATACTAGACATATTAATAATTTTACCAAACTTTTGCTTTTTTAAAACGGGAGTTAAGGCTTTACACATATACACAGTTCCTTTTAAATTGATATCAATTAAAGCATCAACGGTTTCAATCGGCATTTCATCAATAGGTACTAATTTACAAATACCGGCTGAATTAACCACAACATCAATACGCCCTAACTTCTCTACAACAAAAGCCACTAATTTTTCAATCATCTTATAATCAGTAACATCAACTTTGCAAGCAACAGCTCGTCCCCCAGTAGCACTTATCTCTTCTTTAACTTTTCTAATTCTATCTTCTTTATTATCACATAACACTACCGTAGCGCCGCAATTACTAAATTCTTTAGCGCACTCTTCCCCAATACCGCTGCCAGCTCCGGTAATAAGCACTACTTTTTCTTTAAAATCAAAATTTAACATAACTATTCTCCTTTTATTCTACATTTATATAATAACACAAAAAGACTAATTTCATTTATTAAACTTCTAAATTTATTTGCTTTAAGACAAATTTTAATATATAATGAACTCAAGAAAAGCAATAAATTAAAAAGGAGGAAAAAATATGCAAATTATATATCACGGCAGTTATTGTCAAGTTAAAAATCCCAGTATAATTCAAGGGAAATATACAAAAGATTTTGGAGAAGGATTTTACTGTACAATCTTAAGGGAACAAGCAGAAAAGTGGGCAAGAAAATATGATACATCTTTTATCAACATATACGAATATCATGAGAACTCCAATTTAAAAATAAAAGAATTTACCTTAATGACAGAAGAATGGTTAGATTTCATAATAAATTGTCGTAACGGAAAAAAGCATGAATATGATATTGTGATTGGCGCTATGGCAGACGACCAAGTATATAATTATGTAAACGACTTAATAAATGGCATAATTACAAGAGAAGCATTTTGGGAACTTGCTAAATTTAAACACCCAACTCATCAAATCGCCTTCTGTTCAAAAAATGCTCTAAATTGTTTAAAATTTATTGCTGCTGAGGAAATATAATATGCGTGAAAATGATAATGATAATAATCTATTCTTTGTATGTAGTATAATTGAATATATTGCTCGAGAAACTAAAAATACTAAAGAGTATATCGTAAAGAAACTAGGAAAAGAAAACATTAATAAAATTTATACCTTAGCAGAAGTATACCACTGTGAAAACATTGAAAAAATAACTGATGAAATTATTAAAGATAATAAAATAGAAACTGGAAATTACGATATTCTAAAGGAATGCAAATATAAAATTCCTACATTTTGGGAAATAGGCAAAGTTTATCAGCACTTAATAATGAAAATAAATAGTGACAAAAATGAATATATTAACACCCTAATTACCGTTTTAACCTCATGGATTATTCCTAAAATCGATAATTACAATAGCAGTCTATACTATGAAAACCCCGATTACATTTACGAATGTTATAAAGAAAATAAAATATTATAAAGTCTTAAAAATTTTCAAGAAAGCCCCAAACTTTCTTTTTTTATCCTTTTAATAACAATCCAACTACTATAATTATGAAAAAAGAGTAAATAAGATTTTTTCTTAAAATACTCTTTATAATCCCCCAATTAATACTGCATCTAAAAAACCATTAAATTTTAATTGTTATCCTGTATTTCCATTAATTCTAGCCATTTATTATTAAGTTTTTCTAACTTTTTATTACTATCATTTATTCTATTATTTACGGTATTTAACTTATCATAATCACTATAAACTTCTTCTAAATATAATGATTCTTCATCTTTTTTAATCAATTCTTCTAACTTTTTAATTTCTCGTTCTATTTTACTTATTTCTTTATTTAAATTATAAATATTAACTTTCTTTTTATTTTCTTTAGAAACTTCCCCTAACTTTATATCATTATCCTTACTATCGATATTTTTTTCTAATTTTATCTTATCTAAGTATTCATTATAACTACAGTTAAATAACTTATAATCATCTTTAGTTAAAGCAAGAATTGAAGTAGCAACCTTACTAATAAAATATCTATCATGAGAAACAAATAACACCGTTCCTGTATATTCATTTAAAATAGTCTCTAAATATTCTCTTCCTACCATATCTAAATGGTTAGTTGGTTCATCTAAAATTAAAACATTAGGTCTCGTATATAAAATTTTACATAATTGTAATCTAACTCTTTCACCACCAGATAAAACCTTTAATTTCTTTAAAACATCATCACCTTTAAATAAGAAAGAACCCAAACTACATCTAGCCTCATATTCCGATACTTTAGGAAACTGAGCCATAAATTCTTCTAAAACCGTATTATTTTCATCCAGCATCATAAGACTCTGATCAAAATAGCCAATATTAACATTATTTCCTACCGTTATAGTCCCCTGTATTTTAGGAATTAAACCCACTATCGTTTTTAAAATAGTAGATTTCCCTAACCCATTCGGCCCAATTATCCCAATTTTATCCCCGCGTCTTACATATAAATTTAAGTTATATAAAACTTTATCATAACCTACCTCTAGATTATCCAAGATAAATACTTCTCTACTAGGCATAACTATATTATCGATATTAGTTTTAAAAGTAATAGCCTCTATCTTATTAGGTCTTTCTAATATATCCATTTTTTCTAATTGATGAAGTCTGGACATCGCCAATTTTGCCTTAGAAGGTTTAGATCTAAATCGTTCATAAATTCTGGTTAATCGGGCTATCTCTTTTTGCTGAAACTCATAGTCTTTTAAGGCTTTTTCATAATTTAACTGTTTTTGAGACTCATAATAGTCATAATTACCACTATATTTAGTTAAAGCCCCATAACTTATATCATAAATAGTATCCACGATATTATTAATAAACATTCTATCATGCGATACTACTACTATGGCTTTTTTATAGTTTTTTAAATATTCTTCTAACCACTCCACAGTATCTATATCTAAATGATTAGTAGGTTCATCCAAAAGTAAGATATCTGGTTTATTAAGTAACATCTTTATAAAAGCAATCTTAGTCTTTTGACCACCAGAAAATTCTTTTAAATACTTATTCTTATCACTATCATTAAAGCCAAATTTTTTAATTAATATTTCATACTCTTTTTTATAGCTATAGCCCCCATTATTTTTAAATTTTTCTTCTAATGCAGTATATTCTAGAACTAACTTTATATCATCACGAACATTCATTTCCTTAATTAAATATTCCAGTCTATCTTCCATCTTAATAATATCTAAAAAAGGTTTTCTTACTTCTTCTAACATCGTATTATTATCATTTAATTCGATTTGTTTTAAATAACCGATACTGGGATTACCTTGTTTAATTACCTGAAAAGAAGTATCATCTATACCACTTTCTAACATTGAATTATCAACAATACTTCGTAAAAGAGTTGTCTTACCAGCACCGTTTTTTCCAACTATGCCAATATGGCTTTTTTCATTTATCTCTAAATTAATGCTTTCTAATATTGTCTCGCCATTAATACTAACAGCACCATTTTTTATTACATATTTCACTTCTAACACATCCAGTCATTACTAACGATTATAACAAATTATTAAAATTTTTAATAGAATTATGCTAAAATAACATTAGGTGATACTTATGGCTTCTATATTTACTGATGAAGATATGATAAAACTAATTAATCACATTATTAGTAAAATTAACTTTTATAGTAATTCTTATCTTTTAATTAATAATTTAGACTTTTTAGACTACCAAGCCGATAAATTTTTTGATATTTTTTTATACTATTACAAAACTTATCAAGATGCCAAGAAAAAAGGATTAACCAAAATTAGTAAGGACAACAATTATACCCAAATTTCTATTGAAGAAATGTATAACCTAACTCAAGAATTTTTAAATTTTTATCACATTAACATTAACATTTCTAACTTAGTTAAAGATAAAAAAATAATCATTAATAATATTAAAAAAAAATTAGAAAATAAAGAAATAACTGATGAAGAGTATAACAATTTGCGTTTTAATGCTCGTTGTAACAAAGGATTAATTTGCTTTAACTATTGCGGTGATATTATCGACTGTATTGTATTTTTACACGAAATAACTCATCTTCGTAATGAGCCTTTAGATACCAAAACTCATAGAACAGAAATTAATGATTTTATAACCGAAAGTATAGCCTATGCTGAAGAATTTATTTTTTTAGACTTTTTAAAAGCTAAAGGATATGAAGATGATTATAATAATTATTTATGTGATATTTTTTATAATTGTCTTGTTTTATCTGATAGAGTCTATTATGTTAATAAAATATTATATGTTTATAAAGAAAAAGGTAACATTTCTAAAGATAGTTATACTAGTATTTTTAAAAATCATAAAAATTATGAACCAGCAATTAAAGAACTTTATAAACTAATAATAAGTAAAAATTCTTATATTGAACTTATATGGACTTTTCTAGGATACATCAGTGGTTTATATCTATACATCATGTATTTAGAAGACCATAATTATTTTAAAATTGTAGAAGAATTAAATGAAGCTATAACAAATGAAAAATGTACTTGGCAAAATATTTTTAGAATCCTTAAAGTTAATAAACCCGAAGAATTATTTAAGATAATGTTTGAAAAAATAGATTATTTCGTAAAAAATGAAACTTTAAAATTAAAACAATCTAGCTAATATAAATAAGATTAAGAAAGGCAAAACATATCTAAGATTACTCCATGATATGTTTTTTTATCTAAATATCTCTTCTATCATTTTTAAATAAACAAATACTAAATTACTACTTTTACTTTCAAACAATAATTTTCGGGCTAAATCAACATCATCGGTAATAATATTATCCACATTTAAATCTAACATCTTATTAATACTATCTTTACTATTAACCGTCCAAGCATATACTTCTTTTCCGTTATTATGTAAATTCTTTACTAATTCTTTATTTATAGATGAAGCCTCAATACTAAAATTATCCGCTTTATCTAACTTTAATATATCTCCATAAGCAAAACTCATTATATATCCTGTAGCAATTTTATTATCTATTTCTTTTATTTCTTCTAATACATTATACTTAGATGATGTTAATACCACTCTATCTTCTAAATGATATTTCTTAATTAATTTAATAGTATTTTCTACTAGTAATCTATCTTCGTAATAAGGTTTAATTTCTACATTAAATTTAATATTATTAACAAGTCCCCAATTAAATACATCACTTAATAACGGTACTTTAACTTCTTTATTAGAACCATCTATATTATTTAAATTAATTTCTTGTAATTGATCATAAGTTAAATCATATATATTTTTATCAACCCCTGCCACTCTTTTTAAATTAGCATCATGACTAACAACGACTCTTTTATCACTCGTTAATTGAACATCTAGTTCTATCCAATCCGCACTTTTATCTAAGGCTGATATAAATGCCACCATAGTATTTTCTGGATAATTTATACTATCCCCTCTATGTGCTGTTATCTCTGTATTTTTTATATATTCTATATTAAAGTTATATTTATTAGTAGCAATACCATAAGTAAAGACACTTCCCGTTATAATAGCAATTATTCCTAAAGCCACTTTAAAATGTTGCCATCTTTTCGTTGATATTACAACTCTTCTTTTTTTATTAAAATTAATATGTTTAATTTTTTCTTTATTTTTTTCTTTATGACGATAATACATAATACTCATAACAGCATAACTTAGGGGCATAGATAAGGAAGCAAAGATTATTAAGGATACGGCTAAAAAAATACCTATAATTGTAATAAAAACACTACCTATTATCATTACCTTACTAAGTAACTTATAGATAAGATATATTAAAGCCACCCCCGTTAAAACAAAAACTAAATATAAAGCATAAACAATCCCTTGGGTAACTACTAATTTAATTAAATCTTTTATTCTACTATTTTCACTTAATTTAATACTTCTTTTCCTAGCCTCTTTAAAATCACAATTTTCTAAAACATAATAAAATATAGCATATAACCAGCGTAATAATAATACCATTAATAATCCAAAGCATCCCCAAAATATAATCATAAATAATATATTATTATTAATATAATCCATAATAAATTCTGGTATATTTATAGAAGAAATAAATCCGGAAACAACCCCTATATTTAAAAATGGTATTAAAAATAATAACATAAAGGCTAAGGCTATATTCTTAGATCTAAAAACTTCCCAAGACTTTCTAAAAGATATCGAAAGTACTTCCTTTAACTCAATCTTTTTTTCTTGATATGAGGCATCTAATATAATAATTATTGTTGATAAATCAAAAAAAGTATATACCAACATAAATAAGATAAGTAAAATTACCATTATTATTACAATGGGATTGCTAATAAAACTAAGTATATTTTCTAAAGTTAGATACTCATATCCTGTAATTTTCATAATTATATTAAAAAGATTCAAAAATAAAGGTGCAAATATTAAAAAACTAGTAACCTTAAAACCAGCTTGAAAAGTAACTAACTCTTTAAAATTATAAAGTAACATATTTTTTATTTTATTTATCATAAACTTCCTCTTAAGACTACTAAAGTATATCACATTAACTTTCTAAATTGGTCGCCTAAAAAGCGACAATTACAAAAATTTTAAAAAATATTTATTTAAATAAAAAATAACACTATTTAAGTGCTATTTAATCATTTTACTTTTTTAATGTAAGAACTGTATACTTTGATAACATTTTGCCATTTTCTTCAACTAATACACTGCTAACATCAGTAGAATATCCCACTAGTTCGCCATTGCAATATTCTCTTTTTGCTTCAGTATAGAACACAACTTCTTTATAGGTAGCTGTAGTCACAAACTTTTTACCAGACGGATAATCAAATTCAAAATTTTTAGCATCATTATTAGAATCTAAAATAATTCTTTTAACATGACCATCTTTATATTTTATGACTATACCAACGCCAAGATTTTTTTGTCCAATAGGTTCTATGCTTCTACAATATGTTCCTTCCAAGCAATATCCACTTGGTGCAACAAAAGTTATATCCGAACCATGGCGATACTCTTTAGCAGCTTTATATTCATATTCGTCTACCATAATATCGCCATAATAAGCATCTGCAACACTTTCGGATTTTTTTATCTCATTTAAACGATGTTGCATTCCAACACTAACACCATTTTCTTTTGAATCAATAAAGTTAACTACTTTACTCTTCAAACAATCATGGCTATGATGATTAGTCATATCACAATTAATATCCATTGCAAGGCCGGTAACTAAAACACCACTAACAACTACAAGTGCGGCGTATTTTTTTATTTCATCTTTATCAATTTTAATATTCATACACAATCTTCCTCCGTCAAAATATACTAGCATACTTAAAATAAAATATCAACACTATTACAAATTATCTATTACGCTTAACAACTTTTTCTAATTTAAAATCTGGATCATACTCTACTTCTGTTTGTTCAAACACTAAAGAATCCTTAGTACCATCACTATAGTAAGTAGTAATACCATTTTCACCCTTTGAATACTCGTTAGTGTATACTTCTTCTAATCCATTTTCATAAATTTTATGAAATTCTTCTATATAAGTAATTTGTCCATAAATTGAGCCCACAATTGTCTTTTCTTCTTTATCAGTATCTTCACCGTATTTTTTACTATAATAATCCTCGGCTAAATGTGTTAACTGATGTTCTGCTCCTCTTGGAATTTCATAATCTAACTCTGCATTTTTATAATTTGGTAACATATTAAGTAATTTAGTTACAGGACATAACTCTTTAGAGTGATCAGTTTTTTTGCAACCAATAGCAAGCCCAAGTGGCGTTCCTACTACAGCCGCTAAAACTACTCCAGCTGTAAATCTTTTAATATTTTCTTTATTAATTTTAATATTCATCTTTTCTCCCCCTTTAGGTAACTGTTATTATACACTTTAATTTTTTAAAATCAAGTCCCAATTATTTAGAAAAATCCAGTGTTATTAGTTCTTTACTAGTCCCATCTTTAAAATAAGTAGTAATACCATATAGACCTCTAAATTGTTCCCCTATTTTAACTTTTTTCTCACAAGTTCCATCTTCTTTTAAAGTGAACCCTTCTGGAGCCTCATAATACAAATGACCAGCCTCATCACAATTTACAAGAGCCTCTGTTGTATAGATATTATAAACTGGTTCAATAATTTCTCCATATTCTATTTTATCTATTTGAACTTTATCTTCCCCATAAGCAATTGTCATGTTTTTTATCTGATGTCTGCTCATTAACTTTGACTCCGGATTAATAAAATAGACAATATTTAATATTTTAGTAACTGGACAAACTTCTTTCGTATGGTCAGTATGGATACATTTAACATATATCCCTATAAAACTAATGGTTAATATCATTAAAATACCAATAGTTAATAAAATTATCCCTTTTTTCTTCTTATTCACTGCAACCAATCCCCCTTGGTTGAAGCTTATACTACCACACTTGTTTACAAAATGCAACCATTTTTAATTCTAGTCATTTTAACTTATATAGTTTCGATATCTTCTAAATATCTAATTGCTTCCCAATACTTCATGGATCTTTTTTTATCCCTATCGGTTACTTCATCCAATCTAGTTAAATCTCTATTATGTTCTAAATCTTTTATTTTTACTTTGGTTGCTAACTTATTTGTTTTAACTCTTTTAATATACATAACATAATCATCATATTCTTTCTTTGTTAATACTCTTAAGGCGGTAATTATATCATCATTAAAATATTTACTTAAAATTTCTAAAGTAATATCACTATCTTCTATAACATCGTGTAAAAGTGCTACTACACAAGATTCTTCACTATCCATTTGTTCAGCAATATGAATAGGATGAAATATATAGGGAACTCCTGCTTTATCAGTTTGACCTTCATGAGCCTTATAAGCAATCTTACTTGCTAATCTTGTTAACTTCGTATTTATCATTAAAAATATCTCCTAAACTTCTATTTAAATTTTATCAAAAATAAAAAGTAAGTAAATACTATTTTAAGTACTTACCTACTATTTCTATTACTCTATTAAATTCTCTTTCTAACTCTTTAAAATTATTAATTACATAATCAGTATCATTTTCTTTACTTTTTAATTCATGGTCTAAAAATATTTCGGCTAATTTATTCATTCCAAAATACTTGGCATCACTTTTTAGGGAATGTACTTCTACACTATAATTTTGCATATCTTTATTATCTAATAATTCTTTTATTTTCTTAAATTTATTTAAAGAATCTTT
>CAKOMH010000002.1:0-42526 GCA_934096595.1 uncultured Bacilli bacterium
ATACTTATTTAAGTGAGGCGGATTATAACTAATGCAAGAAAAAAATTATCTTAGTGTTACCATGTTTATCTTAATTGTTTTTGTGCTTTTATTAGGAGGTAACTACTTAATTAGAAATAAAGGGCAAAAGCCAACTACTAAAATTATTGACATAAGAATGGATAGTTCGAAAGATTATGTTTATTTTACTGATAGCAAGACTGTATCCGAAGATTTAGACTTAGTTTATAATACTATTCATCTTAATATTGATAGTAAGGATGCTAAAGAGTTAGAAAACTTATTAAATGAAGAAATGACTAAGGCTCAAAAAAGTATTAAAACTTTAGATGAAGTTGTGATTGATAAAAAAGACATTGTCTATGAATTAGATGATAATAATAAGATTTATGAAGCAGACTATTTGAAATATGACATATTAGAAAGTGACAATTATGTAACTGTTGGGACTATTAAAGGTCATATAAATATAACGAGTGATGAAGATAATAACACTTTAAAATATTATACCTTTAGTAAAAAAGATGGTCATATAATGAGTCTGGACGAAATAAAAAGTGCTGGTAAAATAACCAATAATAGTATCGAAAAAGCAAAAGAAAATTATTTAAAAGATAAAGAAGATACAACTATAAAAACTTATGAACTATACATTGATAAATATGGTAATACCATTATGAATTTGCTTGTAAATAGTGGGGATATCACTTATAATGATACTGTAAAGATTAATTAAAAAAGAAAGGAACTAATCTTAAAAAAAGATTAGAAAAACTATATGAACTTAGATGAATTTGAAATGAAAATGATGAAAGCGATTGAAAATCTGGAAGAAAGATATATAAATATCAGAGCAGGGCGCGCTAATCCTTCCATGCTAAATGGCGTGATGGTTGATTTTTATGGAACACCAACACCAATTAGTAGTATTGCTAATATTACCGTTCCTGAGGCTCGCCAATTATTTATTAAACCATTTGATAGAAGCACTTTGAAAAATATTGAACATGCGATTATTGCTGCTAATCTAGGAATTAACCCAACTAATAATGGAGAAATGCTTATTATAACGATCCCTGCTTTAACTGAAGATAAAAGAAGAGAATATGTTAAACAAGCTAAAGCTTTAAGTGAAGATGCT
The DNA here is from genome assembly GCA_934096595.1 of uncultured Bacilli bacterium. Taxonomy (GTDB): domain Bacteria; phylum Bacillota_I; class Bacilli_A; order RF39; family UBA660; genus CAG-605. The sequence continues at coordinate 1,142 of CAKOMH010000002.1, forward strand.
AAAGTAGCTTTAAGAAATATTCGCCAAGATGCAAATACCGAAATTAAAAAGTTAGAACTTCCAGAAGACCAAGAGAAGAGTAGTCTTAATGATGTTCAAGATTTAATTAATAAATATAATAAAATTGTTGATGAAAAACAAAAAGAAAAAGAAGAAGAACTAATGACTGTATAGTTCTTTTTTAACTTTTAAGTAAATAAAAAAATATTAGACAGTAAGTTATGATATACTAAAAAGGTAGGTGTAATAAAATGAATTTAATAAAAGAAAAAATTAAAGAAATAGAATTGAATAATTTTCGAGCTAGGATAAAAAAAGAGGGAGTTACTAACGATATATTAAATAAAATATTGAGTTTAGATGTCGATATATTAGAAAAAATTGATTTATTGATGATGGATTTTTATAAACGCTTTTCTTATTTAGATAGTTTAAATAATTTAAACGAAGAGGAGTTATCAGTAATTGTTAAAAGTAACTTGAGCCCAGAAATAAAAAATATAATTTTACTTAATAACGGTCAGGTAGCAAATGTTATCAAAGATAATAATGTTTTAGCAAAAATGTTAAGAGACAAAGTAAGTAATGATAATTTACTTTTATATGCAATATTACTATTTGATGTGGATGATAAAGTTAGCAAAGCGACTTTATTTAATGAAATAAAACTAGACAGTGTGTCTATAGGCAATCTTATAAATAAAAAGACAGCTGTTTTAAAAAAATTAGTTAAAGATGATAATTTTAAAGATAATTTCTTAGAAATTTCAAAAAAATACGGAGTATCAGATTATTCTGTAGACGAGGAAAAACTAGCTGAGTTATTAGAGGTATTGCCAGAACTTATTTTAGATCTAAATACAAATTCTTTTGAAAAATATAAGAAAATTTTAAAAAATGAAAAACATGTTGGCATACTAACTAGTCCTGGTGCCTTAAATCATAAATGGGGGATTTCTAAAAAGTTAGTAGATACCACTGATACCGTAAAAGCAAATGGTGATGTTGAAAATTTCAGTGACCACATTTTTGCTTTTGAATTAATAGATAAATTCCGACCGGAATATATAGCTCATTTTGCTAATCTTTCACTTAATATTTTTTTAAATCCTTTAAATATTTTAAATATTGATGACGGTACCAAAAAATTGTTAGGAAAAACTACACATTTTACTGATATTGAATTGTTAACGAGTCGCTTTTTTAATCATTTTTTTAAAAAAATGGAACCAACATTAAAAAGAGAGGCAATTTTAAGATTTGCTTATGCTTCCTATGAAGATAGAAAATTAATATTAACTTTGTTAGTCAATAGCACATACCTTACTTTTAAGGAAGAAGCTTTAAAAGTAATAGAAAAACTAGAAATAGGAAATGACTATTTTCTAAATGTGTTAAATCTTGTTGTGTATTATCCGGAATTAACTAAAGAAATATTGAAAAAGAGTGAGTTGTCAAAGCAAGACATCCTAATTATAAAATATTTGTTTACTATGCCAGCAGTTACAAATCGACCATTAACTATTGATGAGATAATGCAAAAGTTAAAAGAAGGCTTATTAAAGGAAAATTCTTCTCAAAAAAATAAGTTGGGAGTAAGTCCGTACGGTCATATCAGAGAAAAACTCTTTAATGAATATGAAGCTTCTGTTATGTTCTTGGGTGTAGATGGCACCTTGGAAACCTATAGTGCAGAGGATATGCATCATTCTCCTATTTTAGCATCTTATATTGAAAAAAAGTATGGCTGTCGGATTAATGATATAAATAATGCCAGTATTAAATTAGCGGCTGTTGGAGAAATCGTTATGGTTGTAGAAGGCGATGTAATGAATATATATTTACCTTCTAAATTAACACCACAACAATTAACAACTTTGAAGTCTTATTTATCAGCCTTAAAAGAACCAGAAAAAGTCGAATTTTACGGCTTAGTTATTAATAAAGTAGCAGAGACTGACTTAAATAAAATTGATGGCGATTATGGAACTGGCTATGAATTAAATCACGGTACTTCGATGAATTTAGATATCCTCAGTAATATTATAGAAAATACCTTTGATAATGAGACTCAAGTAAGTATTAAAAGATAAGTGTAGTAAGAAACAAAGTTTACTATTTTAGAAAAGAAAAAACTAGTCTGATGATAACCACAATGAGTGGATAAACTTTAAGACGAGTTTTTATTTTGGCAAAATCTGGAATATTTTAACATTAAAGCAAATAAATTACTTTTATTAAAAAGTGTGTTTCAAAGTGTGTTTCACGCAATTTTGACATTAAAAAAACCCCGTATTTACGGGGGATTTATTCATACTGGTGTTTCCAGAGTGATTCGAACACTCGACCGTACGCTTAGAAGGCGTATGCTCTATCCAGCTGAGCTATGGAAACATATTCATCAGCACAAATAAAATTATAAACTAAAAGTTAGGTATTTGCAAGAGAAAAATTAAGCCAGATAAGTAAAAATTGTCTTTTTAGGAAGATTTTGCTAAAAAAACTTAGATTTCTTCCCCGTTTACGACTAATTCGACATCAGTTAGACCTAAGGTATCCTCAAAAGATTTACTAATTGCGTATTTTACTTCTTCAATTAAAGAATCATTTAAGAAACTATCTAAAAGATAACTACTAAATTCTAACTTGATAGTGTTTTCTTTGATTTCATAATCCAAGAGTTTAGCGTTACTTGATAAAAAACTCATTAAATTAGATTGATGGATAGGTGAAGATTTTAGCTCCTCAATGATTATTTCCACTTTATCCTTGCTATCATTAGTAAAAATAGAAACGGGAACTAAGTGATATTCGTCATTAATATTGATGTAGTAGTATAAATTTAAGATGTCCATCGTAAAGATATTATTAACATTGTAAACTTTATTGATACCATAAGACTTAGTTAAAGTAAGAGGAAGCTTTTTTTGGGAGATAGGAAGATTATCTAACTTAGCATTTTCCACAAAAATCATTATTTCTTTAATTTCATCTAATTTTGTTAAAGAATAAACAATTGATTCAATAACTTTTTCTTCAGTATCTATGGTAACATTTAAAAATTCTTTGCTAAAATTAATTTTTAAAAGATTATTTTCTAAAGTAAGATTAAGAATTTTTGTGCCTTTGGGAATAAGAGGGGTATAATTATCGTCAATATATTTAGATTTAGGACTGTCAATGGTAAGAGAAGTTAGAATATCATTAATCTTAGCTAAAATATCATTATCATTATTACTGACAATTTTGGTTTCAACTAATATATTTTTATTCAAAAGATAAATAGAATGATAATTTCCGTTTTTAATACTTAAGGTTTCTTCGTAACTTTTGTTGGTTGGAAAAAGATAGACTAAAGTAAGGACAAAAAGAGTTAAAAAAGAAATAAGTAACTTTCTTTTAATATTATTAAACATAAAAAACCACCTATTAAATTATATAGTTATTAAAATGAAAAAAGACCAAAAGCCCATGGTCTTAAAGGGTTAAATCTTTTGACTTTAATAGTTCGATAATCGCACTACTTCTACTAGTTACCCCAAGTTTTTGAATGACATTAGAAATATGATTACGAACGGTTTTTTCACTAATTCGTAAGATACTTGCAATTTCTTTAGTCGTCTTGGTCTTAATTAAAAGGCTAAATATTTCTTTTTCTCTTTTTGTTAATAAACTCATAATATACCAACTTTCTATAGTATTTTATGTTTTATTATTATTTAGTTAACTATTGAAACTTGATTGTGATATATTTTTTTGTATCGAACATACTTTGAACTTCTTTAATAATGTTATTAGCAATTAATTTATCATGCTTAGTGCTAGAAATAACAATGTTAATTTGATCTTTATTTATTTTAACAAAAGAGTCATATTCAAATTTTTCTTTTAGTTTAGCTTCAATATTTTCTTCTAGACCTTTATTTTCATTTAAAGTCATTAATTCTTCATAAGCATTATTTTTTTCGGCCACCGTTTTTTCTTTATCAGTAATGGTGCTTTGTAAATTATTAATATTATTTAAAAGCTCTTCATCAGCGGCAACACGGAGCGCTACTAGAGAAGTAGAAGGCGTAATAGTAGCATTAGCGGCAGTATCATTGGTACTTGTAGTTGGTAAATTATATTCCTCTAAAATATTGGAAGGCATACTAATATAATAAATACTTAAGACTAAAATAATACTAAATAAAGTGATAAACCATAAGTTTTGTTTGTTCATAAAATTCCTCTTTCTTTAATAAATTTTATGAACTTTTTAAAAAATTATGTATAAAGATAAATGTCGGTTGTAAGTTTTAGTAAAATGAAAAATAGTTTGGTTATAATATTTTTGGAATTAGAGAAAAGGTAAAATAATTAGTTTTGTGGGGTTAATAGGTGCTAATGTTTACTAAAGAAAAATTGGCATTTTTTGAGAGTTAAAAAAATAGAGAGAATAGCATTTTAGAATTGTTTAGTAGGGAAATTGTGTGTTATTATATAAGTGAAAAACTTTGCTAACTTCCAATTATTTTGCTGGTCAGGTTTTACAGTGAGATAGAAAAGGCTACAAGAAAAACAAAGTTTTGAAAATAAATATTTATGAATAAATTGGTAGTAGCAGTCTTTAGAAAGGAGCCTTTATGGCAAAAAAGCAGGTAAAATTATGGGTAGTACAAGAAACAAAGGAAGAAGGTAACAATAAAGATATTAAAGTGCTTTTATCTTTAGAAAATGCAAGCGATGATTCTTTAAGGAAAAAAGTTATTGATACTTTAACTAGCGTCTTAGAAGAACAAGATTTTTTAGTAGAAAAAGAGTCTATTTCCAAAATAGGATTAGTAAAAAAGCTTTTGGAGTGCAAAGAAGATTTGAAAGTCCAAACTGAAGTTCCTGAAGAACAGTTAGGCAAAGCCATTATGACTTTAGCTAAATCATTTACGGAAAATGAGACTGAATCCTTGGAAAAATCAAGTGCAATATATGTGGCTTATTTGATGATGAAAGATGAGATATCTTTAGATAAGATAATGAAATATGCTAATTTATCTAAACAGGAATTAGAAGTAGTAAAATATTATTTACTAGAAAAGAATAATTTTTAGGATAATTAGTCTTAATTTAGGGAGTAAAAATGTTAGAAGTAAAGAATGTAACAAAATACTATGGCAAAATAAAAGCCGTAGATAACTTATCATTTAAAGTAGATGATGGAAAGATTTTTGGCTTATTAGGAGTTAATGGAGCAGGAAAGACTACAACTTTTCGTATGATAATTAACTTACTAGATAAAACGGAAGGAACAATTTTATTAGATGGTAAACCTATAGATTATAGCGTTACGGATAAAATAGGTTTCTTAACCGAAGAACGCAGTCTTTTATTAAAACTTACGGTTTTAGAACAAGCTATTTATTATGGAACTTTAAAAGGATTAGATAAGAAAACCATTGAAGAAAAATTGGATAAGCTATTAGAAAAGTTTCATATTAGCGAATATAAAAATCGCAAAATTAAAGAATTGAGTAAAGGTAATCAGCAAAAAGTACAGTTTATTACAGCCATTTTGCATGAACCTAAACTTTTGATTTTAGATGAGCCATTTAGTGGGTTAGATCCAATTAATGTAGAAGAATTCATGAAAACTATTAATGAGTTAAAGAAAAAAGGGACAGCAATAATTTTCTCGTCCCACCGAATGGAACATGTAGAATTATTCTGTGATGAATTAGTTATTTTAGTTCATGGTAAGAGTGTTTTACAAGGTGACTTAAAAGATATAAAGAAACAGTATCGTAAGAAAAATATTCATTTGCAGGCCGATGGCGATATGAAAAAAATCGAAAAAATATCAGGTGTATTAGAAATTACTAAAGAAATTGGTAATAATGAATACATTATTAAGATTGAAAGTGAAGATGTTATTAAAAAGGTCTTTGAAGTTGTTAAAACATTCGATAATGTAACCAAATTTAATGTTGAGGAGCCAACATTAAATGAAATATTTATCAGTAAAGTAGGGGAAGCATATGAAAAATAAAGCGTGGTTTTTGATAAAACAAAGTCTTAAGAAAAAGATGGATACGAAATGGTTTAAAATAGTTAATGTTTTAATTTGTCTTCTTTTAATTGGGGTTATTAATATTGATAAAATTATTAATGTTTTTGGGGGAGATTTTAAAGATACCATAAATATCTATTTAACGGGGGATAATAATTATTTAGAAGGTTTTAATGCTTACTTTTTAACTAATAAAAAAATAGTAAATGATGAAAAAACTTATGAGATAGCATATTCTAGCGATAGTATTGATACTTTAAAAGAAAAAATTGCAGATACAAATAACATTGTTGTAAATATTAACTTGGATACGGCTGAGTATTTAAAAGCAGATATCATTTCTTATAATAAAATAGATACTATAACTTATAATCTTTTAAGTACTAGTTTAACAGGGATGAAAACTAGTATGGCCTTAAATTATAATGGGGTATCGAGTGAAGAAATGGCTAAGATTACTAGCCCTATTAGTATTAATAGGGTGGTTACTAATGAAAAAGAAATAACGGCAAGTGAAGATGCTACCAACATGAGTTTAGTAGTATTCTTGGTACCATTTTTTATGCTAATTGTCTTATTAGTCCAAATGATTGGGGCGGAGATTAATGATGAAAAAACGACAAGAGGGATGGAAATAATTATTTCTAATGTTCCGGCAAAAGTGCATTTTTTATGTAAAATTGCAAGTTCGACAATATTTGTTATTGCTCAATCTTTATTACTCCTATTATATAGTGGTCTTGGCTTTTTAATTCATGGTGGTATTGGGACTGGGCTTGGAGAGTCAAATATTATTGGTAATTTATTTGCTTCCTTACAAGCTAGTGGCACCCTAGATTTACTGGCTAAAGGAGCTCCTATCTTAATAGTTATCTTCTTGTTGTCATTCTTTGTTTATGCAACCTTAGCAGGAGTTTTAGCATCTATGACCACCTCGGCCGAAGATTTCCAACAATTACAAACACCTTTAATGATAGTCTTAATGTTAGGTTATTACATTGGTATTATGGCGGCGGCTTTTAAAGGTTCAATTTTTATTCGCATAATTAGTTATATTCCCTTTTTATCGTCGATGGTTGCCCCTATAACTTATATTTTAGGAGAGACAACGATAGTTGACCTTGGAATATCAGCTGTTGTTTTACTTATAACTTGCATTTTTCTATTTAAATATGGAATTAGAGTATATAAAGTTGGCATTTTAAATTATTCAAGCAAAGATTTATGGAAAAAAGTCTTTAAATCATTAAAAGTAAAGGATGGAGTGTAGTGAAAAATAATAAATTAAAAATAATTAGTGTGGCCGTATTAACACTTTTAGCAGTGGGGTTAATTGTTTTTACGATTTACTATTTAATTAGTAATAAAGATACCAATAAAGTAACCACTAAATTTGAGGAGGCTACTTCGCACGCTAAGCAAATTGATCAAGTACCTATCAAAGATATTGATAGTAAAGTAACTTTAGACACTTTACCAAAGACCGATGGGGTTCTAACCGAACTAAAATTTCAGGATTTTACGAAATTATTTCAAACAAGTAGAAGAAGTGTTTTAGTAGTAACCAGAACTGGTTGTAGTTATTGTGAAGAATTTTTGCCCGAATTAAAGAGCGCTTTAGGTAATTTAGGTATAAGTGCTTATGAAGTTAACATGAGTAATCTAGGACAAAATGAAAGTTTAGGTAAATACATAGTAGTTACAGGAACCCCCATAACTTATATCATTGAAAATGGAAATGTAACCCATACTTTTAGTGGTAGTACTGATGCCAAGACAATTGAAGCTTTTTTAGACCTTTACTATATAAGATAGTAAGGTCTTTTAAATTAAAACTAGTAATCTATTATTAAATAATTAAGAAAATTAAAAACGGACAAAGAACTAAAAAATAGATAAAAATCCACTGTTTGTAATCAAAAAATGCATCTAAAAAAGAAGTTTGGTAAAGCTTGTAAAAATTTAGCAGATTGCCTTGACAAAGAAGAAAGTGGTTGATAATATGAGAAAGAAAAGGAAGTATCAGAATGTTAAATTATATAACTGGAATAATAAAAGAAATTGGTAGTAACTATGTAGTTTTAGAAAATAATGGCATTGGTTATCAAATATTTGTTGGTAATCCTTATGTTTATCGTGAAAACTTAGAATATACAATTTATTTGTATAATTATATTAGGGAAGATGAGTATACTCTTTATGGCTTTAAGAAAAAAGAAGAAAAAAACTTATTTTTACGGCTAATAAATGTTAAAGGCTTGGGACCTAAAATGGCCATACCAATGGTTTCAACAGGTAATACTAGTGATGTAATTGAAGCCATAGAAAGAGAAAATTTAGTTTATTTAACGAAGTTTCCTAAAGTGGGCGATAAATTAGCAAGGCAGATTATTCTAGACCTAAAGGGTAAACTTGCTGACCATCAAGACTTGTTTGCTGTTAATGACTTAGATGAATTAGTTAGTGTTTTAGAATCTTTAGGTTATAAGAAAGCTGATATTAAGGCGATTTTACCTAAAGTAGATGCAACAAAAGAATTAGAAAGTCAAATTAAAGAAGCCTTAAAATTATTAATGAGTAGATAAAGTAGGTAAGAGATGAAAATAGGGATTGATATAGATGATACAGTAATGGATACTCAGGTTGTTATTGATAAAGCAGCTTTATATTTTGATAAAAATTTTGTAAATGGAAAAGGATATCAAGATAAGAGTAAATATGACTTTCATGAAAAGTTTTACTGGAGTTCAGTAGAAAAGAAAGAATTTTTTCAATTTTTTCGTCAGAATAAGTTATATTTAGAGGCTCGACCAAAAGGTGATGCTCTATATTACTTAGAAAAGTTATATAACGAAGGGTATGAAATATATTTTTTGACCCGAAGAAGTGCTGATGAAAAATTAGATATTTTAAGTATTACTAAAGATGATTTAACAAGTAAAGGTTTTAAATATCAAGATTGTCAAATTGGGTTATCTAAAAAAGGGGAAGCTTGTAAAAGGCTGGGAATAGATGTATTCATTGATGATTCTGTTAGTCAAATCGAAGATGTTAATAGCTATGGCATTAAGACTATATTAGTAGATACTTGGTACAATAAGGAATATAAGGGATTAAGAGCTAAAAATTTTCAAGAGATATATAATACAATAAGGAAGTGGAATAATGCTAGATGATATTTACAACGCTAATTTAAAAGAAGATGAATTTGATAAAAATATTAGACCCGAAACTTTAGATGATTATGTTGGGCAAGAAGAAATAAAAGAAAATTTAAAAGTATTTATTAAAGCTTGCAAAATGCGTAATGAAGTTTTAGATCATGTTTTATTATATGGACCTCCGGGGCTTGGAAAAACGACTCTAGCTCATATTATTGCTAATGAGTTGGGCGTAAACATTAAAACCGCCTCCGGTCCTTCAATTGAAAAGCCGGGGGACTTAGCAGCCGTTTTATCGAATTTAGAAGAAGGCGATGTTTTATTTATTGATGAAATCCATCGTATGCCAAGATTTATTGAAGAAATATTGTATCCCGCGATGGAAGATTTTGAACTAGATATTGTAGTTGGTCAAGATGGTAATACCCGTAATATCAAGATTGATTTGCCCCCATTTACTTTGGTAGGAGCTACAACTAGAGCAGGAAATATTTCTAGTCCCCTTCGTGATCGTTTTGGAATTGTTTCCAAACTTAATTATTATACTGATGAAGAATTAAAACAGATAATAATGCGTACCTCTAAAGTCTTAAAAATGCCAATTGATGAGCTTGCTGCAATGGAACTAGCAAAAAGAAGTCGAAAAACGCCGCGTATTGCTAACCGTTTATTTAAGCGTGTTCGTGATTTTACTTTAGTTGCAGGTGATCAAATGATAAGCCTAGATACTACTAGAAAAGCTTTATCTCGACTAAAAATAGATGAATATGGTCTAGACTCTTTAGATTTAGAGTATTTAGATGCTTTAATCACTAAATTTAATGGTGGACCCGTTGGGGCGGGGACAATTGCCACTTCGATTGGGGAAGAAGTAACAACCGTTGAAGAAGTAGTTGAACCTTTCCTTTTACAAGAAGGCTTTGTAAAAAGAAGTCAAAGAGGACGAATTGCTACTGAAAAAGCCTACAACCATTTACATATACCAGTAAAAAAGAAATAAAAAGCGAAGTTATAAGAAAAATAATTTACTTTAAGTAGTAGTTTTGATATAATAAATTTGAAAATAGGAGAGTTAGTGTGATGAAAAATAACCAAAGTATATTAAAGAAAATAGAAAATCTACTAAAGCCAGAGTCAACTATCTTGGTTGATTTACATAAAAAAATAGATGATAACACTAGTACCGTAGCGAAAAAAGAAAAAAGTATTAGCGATAAAAAGCAAAAGATTGCCAACATCGAAACAGAAATAAATGGCTTAAATGACGAAAATGCTGTACTTTTAGAAGCTTTTAATGCTCTAAAAGATAAAGATTTAAAATTGATTACTAATGTTTTAAAATTAAATCTTGATGTTAATAAGGATTTAAATAAACTAATTAATCAATTGCCGCTACAAATTGAAATTCGTAATAATGATATTAGCGATTTAGAGCAAGCTATTAGTGAAGATGAGAAAAAGTTAGATATTGCTCATAGTAATATTACTGATTTAGAAAGTAAACTAAATACAGCTTTAGAAACTCAAAAAAATTTGAATGCTTTAATTAAAGACGCTAGTGGTGGTAGTTGTACCGAAACGCGTAATCAGGTAATTGAACTTTTAAAGAACTTAGAATTTAATAATGACGAAGCTTATGCAGCAGCCAAGTTAATTATGTTCCCAGAAGACGAGTTAATGCCATTCTTTAAAAATTTTAAATTTGAAATAACTCAACAATTAGATGATAATGAAACATATGTTGATTTAGATAATATTGTTGATGCCTTAAAAGAAGTTGATTTAGATGATGATAAGACTTTAGAAACCAAAAAAGAAGTATCTGCAGAACCAGCTGATGATTTTTTAAGTAGTTTTGATACCAATGTTTTTGATTTTGAATCTATTCATGATCCAGCAAGTACAGAAACATTAGAAAATAGTGCGGAATCAAGTTCTTTAGAAAATGAAAAAGAGAACGAAGATACAAGCAATGCTGATAGTCAAAAACCAGATGAGTTATCATCAGAAGTTAAATTAGAAGATGAGAATTTAAAAGAAGAATCTAATGATAATGAAACTAAAGATAATGAAGCACCGGCTAGTGATGATTATCAAAAGATTTTAGAAGATGAAACCCCAATATCTTTTGAAGAGTTAAAAAATCTTTTTGAAGAAAATACCGAAGATAAAAATACTTCTACTAATGAAGTAAATGTTAAAAATGCCGAAGATACAGCTAATAATGATATTATTTCCCTAGATGAGTTACAAGATAAAATGAATGATATCTTTAAAGATTTAAATGAAGAAGAATCTAGTAGTATTAAAGAAGATAGTACTGAAAGTAATTCTTTAGAAAATACCAAAGTTGAAGATATTCATGAAACTACTAGTGAAGATTCTAAAGATATCGAAAATATTGTAAATACTGAGGAAACGGAAGAAATACCAATAGATTTTGATGAACAAGTTTTAATTGATTTAGGAAAATCAGCTGAAGATATTGCTTTAATTAAACCTTTTGATACTAGCAAGTTAGATAGTAACAAAATTAAGTCCGAACTTGCAAAAAAAGATATTAAACCACAGACAATCCCTTTAGTTGTTTATAAAAATGGTCTTCAAAATTACTTAGCAAATATCGATACATTAAAAGAGTTTGGCTATAAACCAAATGAGATGGAGATAGAAAAAAATGGTGCCGTTTTAAGTTTAATTAGTAATGAAGACTTAAATAAAAACTTAAAAACTTTGAAAGATTATAAAATAGACTTGAAGAGTACCAATGGACATTTAGCTTTCAATGTTTTAGGTGTAGAACCAAAAGAACTAATCAGAAGAATTGATCTTATTATTGAAAATAATCAAAGTGATTTAATTACTTATGATATTGCTGCCCTTGCCCTAGATGTTGAGACTATTTTAAAGAGAATTGCTTTTTGTAAAGAATATAATATTCCTTATACAGAAGAAAAAAATAATATCTTAACCTTCAATAGTTATGTTTTTAATCAAGATGTTTTAGAAGAATTAGTTGAAAAAGAAGTTAATTTCGATAAAGATAGCGAAGTGTTAACTGATAATTTAAAAGAAGTAGTTGCTAGCAATGTTATTGATATCTTAGATAATAAGTTAGACGATATCTTTAACATAAAACTACAAGATGCTAAAAAATTTGATGAATATACCAGATTAGAACAAAAATTAGAAAGTATTTGTGTTTGCAAAGGTAATGCTTATATAATTGATGGTTTGTATTTTTCACATCAAAATACTAAGCGCAATTTAATTACTTTAATTAATAATGAAAATGATATAAGTGATAAAGATATTTTAATAGCTAGTCTTCTTTATAACTCAACGAAAACTATAGATGATGTTAAAAACATTATAGAAAGTATCAGAGGTTAATATGCGTTATTTAGAAAATTATGGTTTTAAAGAAACTGAAATAAAATGGTTAGAAGAAAATATTTGTCAAACATTAAAAAAAGCTTTAACAGAAGAACAAAAATTAGTTGGCGCTAATATTGGATATTTAAAAAATCTAGGGGTATTAAATTATAAAGAAATATTTAATAATTACTATAGTATGTTCTTAATGGATAACAGTGCTTTTACTGAAATATTTAATAAATATGACCAAGCTGATTTAGTTGATAAATTACAGAAAAATATTGCAATTGTAGAGTATCTATAGTTGCTTTTTTCTTTCCTTTATTGTTAACCTTTGGTATAATAAGAACAAGAAATGAGGACATAATATGGATTACTTAAATACTTTAAATGACGAGCAAAAAAAAGCTGTCATGCATCTTGATGGACCGTGTTTAGTCTTAGCAGGAGCTGGCTCTGGGAAAACCAGAGTTTTAACAACAAGAATAGCTTACCTTATTGATAATGGTATTCCTTCTTATAATATTTTAGCTATAACTTTTACTAATAAAGCCGCTAAAGAAATGAAAGAAAGAGTACAAGCTTTAGTTCCCGATAACTATGCTTTTGTAGGAACTTTTCATTCCTTGGGCGTAAGAATTTTACGAGAAAATTGTAGTGAATGTAACTTAAGTCCTAATTTTACTATTTTAGATAGTGATGATGTTTTAAGTTTAATTAAAAGAATTATGAAAAATAAGGAGATAGACCCTAAACAGTTAGCGCCTTCTTATGTTCGGAACCGAATTAGTTTTATTAAAAATGAAAATTTAAGTCAAAGAGAAATGGATAATATTTTTAATACCTCAGCTGAAAAGCAAATTTTAGAAATATATGAAACATATCAAGAGTTAATTCATAAAAATAATTCAGTCGATTTTGATGACTTATTGGTTTTACCAGTCGAATTATTTAAAAAATATCCCGAAATACTGGATAAATATCAGGAACATTTTAAATATATCTTAGTAGATGAGTATCAGGATACTAATGAAGTTCAATATCAATTTAATAAGTTGCTTGCTAGTAAATATCGTAATCTATTTGTTGTTGGTGATGCTAATCAGTCAATTTATGGGTTTCGTAATGCTAATTTTAGAAATATTCTAAATTTTGAAAAAGATTATAAAGATGCGTATGTTGTTACATTAGAGAGTAACTACCGTAGTACTAATAACATTTTAGAATGTGCTAACTGTGTTATTAGAAATAATAAAGAACGCAAAGAACTAAATTTAAAAGGAACGATAGGTGAAGGAGTTAAAACTCAGTATATTACATGCGAAAACGGGAAAGCTGAAGCCTTAACAATTATAGAAGAAATAAAAAAATTATATAATCAAGGTTATGACTATAAAGATATTGGTATTCTTTATCGTACCAATGGGCAATCGCGTTTATTAGAAGAAGTTTTCTTAAAAGAGAATGTTCCTTACAATGTTGTTGGGGCCTATTACTTCTATCAAAGAAAAGAAATTAAAGATTTATTAAGTTATTTGAAACTTATTAATAATCAAGATGATGATATTGCTTTAAGAAGAGTAATTAATGAACCAAAGCGTGGTATTGGTGAGAAAGCCATTGAAAATCTAAGTAATGAAGCAACAACAAATGGTAGTAGTATGTTTAAAGCCATTACTAAGGGTAAGGAATTAGCTTTTAAAGATTTAATATTAGATATGGTTAAAGTCCAAGAAGATTTATCTTTAACCGAATTTATAGATTATGTTATAGATAAGAGTGGTATTAGAGCTAGCCTTACCGAAGAAAAATCTTTAGAAAATGATTTGCGATTAGACAACTTAGAAGAATTTAAATCTGTTACAGCTTCGTTTGAAGAGAGGACTGGTTCAGTAAATTTAAGCGATTTCTTAGAAGAAATATCTTTAGTTGCTGATATGAGTGAACATAAAGAAGAAAAAGATGCGGTAACTTTAATGACCGTTCATAGTGCTAAGGGCTTAGAATTTGATTGTGTTTTCATATGCGGTTTGGAAGAAGGAATTTTTCCTCATCAAAACGCCTTTGGAAGTGAATCGGAAATCGAAGAAGAACGACGATTATGCTATGTTGGTATTACAAGAGCCCGCAAAGTTTTATATTTAACAAATGCCCATAGTCGTATTCTTTATGGTCGGGAACAAGTAAATCCGCCATCACGCTTTATTAAAGAAATTGATAAAAATTTATTAGATATTAAAGTCAAAAATACAAGCTTAGAAAGATTAAGAAGTAAAAATGTCGGTAGAATTCCTACATTTTCTAATAAAAACAGTTTTTATAATAATGAGACAGCGATGCAAGAACTTAAAGTGGGCGACCATTTAATGCACTCATTATATGGTAGGGGAACAGTTGTAGCAATGGATAATACATTTTATACCGTAGCTTTTAGTAGTCGCTTCGGAATAAAGAAAATTATGAAGAATTTTAAGGGGATAAGAAAGGTAGATTAATATGGAATTAGTAATTATGGCTGCTGGAATGGGTTCAAGATTTGGCGGCTTAAAACAAATTGAACCAATGGGACCAAATGGCGAATTTATTATCGATTATTCGATATATGATGCTATTAGAGCTGGTTTTGATAAAGTTGTTTTCATTATAAAAAGAGAAAATGCTGAAGTATTTAAGGAAACAATTGGAAAAAGAATTGAAGGCAAGATTGCTGTAAGTTATGTATATCAAGATATGGATAATATTCCCAAAGAATATTTAGAAAATGATAGAGTTAAACCTTGGGGAACAGCCCATGCTATTTATTGTTGTCAAGATGTTGTAAAAGATAACTTTGCTATTATTAACGCTGATGATTTTTATGGTAGAGATGCTTATCTTAAAGCAGCCGAATTCTTAAAAAGTGGCATTACTGGTCATGATTTTGGGATGGTTGGGTATCGAGCTAGCAATACTTTAACGGCTAACGGTGCTGTAAAGCGTGGTGTTTGTTCATCAAGTGATGGCTATTTAACTAGTCTTATTGAATCAAAAGTTGAAGAAATTAATGGCGTTATAACTGCTAGTCCTTTAAATGGGGAGGCATCATTTAAAGTTAGTAATGATACTTTAGTATCAATGAATATGTTTTTATTTACTAAAGATATTTTTAATATTTTAAATAAAGATATTAAAGAATACTTTGCTAAACATAAAGATAATTTAAATGAAGGTGAATTTTTGATTCCTGATGTTGTTTGCGAACATATTGCCAAAAAAGATATCACCGTTAAAGTAATGGATACAACTAGTGTATGGTATGGTGTAACTTATAGAGAAGATGCTGATACCGTAAGACAAGCCCTAAAAGAATTAGTAGATAATGGTGAATATCCTGCTAATCTTTGGGAGTAATTTATATTTTAATAAAAGTAACTGTTATAAATTTGTTTTCAAACTTCTTAACAGTTATTTTTTTTAAAACTTTTTTTCAAAATATGAAATATTAATAGACCAAATTTAAAATTTAGTAAGGAAAAAAACACTAAAATTAAAATTTGAGTAGTTGCAAAAACTGAGATAATTATTAAAATAATATTTAGGTGATGAAATATGCAAAAATATATTATTAATAATGTTAGCGGTTATCTAGTAAAAGATCTAGATATCCAAAACACAGATTTTGATTATCTTTATCAAAAAAAGATGATTATTGAACTTTCAAAGTTACAAGAAAAGAAGTATAAATGTAAATATTTTTTGACAGAAGTTGGTAAATTATTTTTAGAATTAAATGATTATGAGACGAGATACAATGTTTTAAATAAATATGTTAATTTAAGAAGTAATATGAATTTTATGAATAAAGAATATTTACGAGATATAGATGATATTTATCCAGCAATGGATAGTAATTTTAAATATCCAATTTGTTTTTATAAAGGACAAATATATAGTTTGGAAAGCATAGTTAAAAAGATAATGGCTGAAAATAAAAATTATCATCTTGAAAAAAGTGGTAATGATTACTTAATTAAAAATGATAATAGAAATGTGGCCAAGATTATTTATAAAAATAAGGGTGTATATAGCTTACGATAAAAGGGCATCAAGTTTTATTTAATGCTTGATTAAAATTATAAAATAGTGCTATATTAAAATAGGAAAGGATAGAGTTTATATGGAGTCTTTTAAAAAAATGTTTATTAACTATTTCAATTTTAAAGATAGAACAACGAGAAAAGATTTTTGGGTAGCTATTTTAATGAATATAGTAGTAAGCTTTGTATTATCTTTAATAGTTGGTTTTGTTGCTAAGGTTACTAAATTAAAAATTTATGATATTTTTGCATCAATTTATGCTTTAATATTATTAATTCCATGTCTAGCCCAAGCTGTTAGAAGAATGCATGATGTTAATAAATCTGGTTGGTATCTTTTAATGGATATTATTCCCGTAATTGGTTGGATTTTAGTTTTAGTTGCTATGTGTAGTCCAAGCGTTACCGAAGATAATAAATATGGTGTCCAACTATAAAAAATGAACTTAAGGTTCTTTTTTTTGAAATGATAAGAATAAATATGAAAAATCTTTTTAGAAAGAACAAAAAAAGGCTTAAATTTAAAGATTGTTACTTGCGAGAAAACTTAAAATATAGTATATTGGTGTTCTGAAGTTATAATGAGTACTAGTTAGTGGGGGATTATTTATGCAGAGTAATATTTATATTAAAAGAGATAAAGACGGAAAGGAAGAAAAGTATTCTCTTAACATTGGTGGGTTGAATGGTTTTTGGCATTTACAAGAAGTAGAAAATGGCTATATTTTAACTTGTGAAGATTATAGAAAAGAATTTGCTAGTTTAGATGAAGTAAATAAATACTTTATTAGCTTAGAAGAATTTTTAAAAAGTTCCGAATATGTTGGCAGACAATTTCAAAGAACTATGCCTCTTAAAGATGATGATGATTGTCTAGATTATAATTATACCAAGGCAAACCGTTATTCAATGTACTTAGCACTTTATGAGAAAGATGGAATTTTTTTAGCTTATCGTTTAAATGAACTTTTTGATTATCATGATTATGTAGTTATTCCTAAACATTATACAGAAGATAAAAATTATGAACTATCGGCTTTAAAAACATTAATTAGTTTTCCTAATGCTTTGTATGATAAAATTGTAGTTCAAGAAAGTAAGCCTAAAAATAAAGAATTATCCTTGAAAAGAGATTAATTCTTTTTTTAATTTTAAGTCAATTAAAAAGATTTTTTATGTCGATTTCTAAAGCATCAGCAATGCGGCCAAGAATTACAATAGTAAAGCCCCGACCCATCTTTTGACTTTCAATTTTGGCTAAATAATTCATAGTAATACCGGCTTTGTCAGCGAGTTGTTGTTGAGTTAAGCCTTTCTTTTCCCGTTCTTTTTTAATATTAGCTCTTATTATATCAAAATAGTAAGTATCATCATGTAACATTTTATCACATCCTAAGAATAGTATGGACAAATTATCCATAAAAATATATGGACGGAGGGTCCAATAGATGATAAAATAAAGAAGATAGTAGGTTGATAATAATGAAAAGATTTTTCTGGGTGCTTTTATTAGTTGGCATTTTTCTGATTTTTAGAAATATTCAATTTAATGATAAAGATAATAAGTTATTAAATAGTTCTGAACTTGGCGTTTTTATGAATAATGCTAGACAAGATGATTTTCCTAAAAAAGGGGAAGCTATATTTGATGAGGCTGTATGTGATGATGAAAATATTGAGGCAGTGTGGGATAATGAGTCTTGGGGATTGTTATTAAAAAAATTAACTAAAAAGGTTAAATGTAATTTATATTTTTATAATGGCGATACCTTATTTAATTTTGATTATACTGGTAATGTTCAAGCCTTTACGGCTCCAATTAAGGGGACATATAAAATTGAAGCTTGGGGAGCAAGTGGTGGTGATGTAACTATTAATGATACAACTTATCAAGGTTGATTAGGTGGTTATACCTCGGGAACAATCAATTTAGAAAAAAATCAAAAATTATATATTTATGTTGGTGGTTCCACTTCTTCCTATGAAGGTGGTTATAATGGTGGAGCAAAAGCTGGAACAATAACTGATGGAGAATATACAGGAGGAGGCGGTGCCACCGATATTAGAATAGTTAATGGTAATTGGAATGATTTTAATTCCTTAAAATCAAGAATTATGGTCGCGGCAGGTGGCGCAGGAACTGGAAAATATTTGAATTCTTCTTTAATTGGTGGTGCTGCTGGTGGTTTAATTGGTTATAGTGGTAACATTAGAAGTGGAAATTATAGCCATATTCATGAAGTGGCAACTGGTGGTAGTCAAACTAGTTATGGAGTTGGTTCTAATCTTACTTGTAATAGCAAATTCGGTTATGCTGTTGATGTTTGCGATAACTATGGAACTGGTGGTGGTGGCGGATATTACGGCGGTGGTTCCGGATTAAGTACATTTGCAAATGTTTCTTCGGGAGCGGGCGGTTCATCTTTCATTTCTGGACATAATGGTTGCGATGCAATAAAAAAAGAAAGTACTGAAGATAATATAATTCATACTGGCGGGAGTATTCATTATTCGGGACTTTATTTTACAAACACCGTAATGATTGATGGTAATGGGTATAACTGGACAACCGAAAAAGGTGATTATTTGAAAATGCCATCACATATAGATAATACTGAAATGACGGGTAATCATGGCAATGGTTTTGCTAGAATAACAATGATACTTAATGATAACTAAAAATTTAGGCTAATTACCTAATTTTTTTAGTTGAAGTAATTGCTGGTTATCTAAAATTAAATATATTTTTAATACTATTTTTATAAAACATACTATTCTGGGAGTGGAGGGTGGGAAGAAAACATAAACTTATATTAAAAAAATTATGAAAATAACCCTTAATAATATTTAAACTAATGGAAAAACCAGAAGATATATGGTATATTGATATCGAGGTTTGTTATGATAAAGAAAATGTATACAAAATACA
Source organism: uncultured Bacilli bacterium (assembly GCA_934096595.1). Lineage (GTDB taxonomy): Bacteria > Bacillota_I > Bacilli_A > RF39 > UBA660 > CAG-605. The sequence continues at coordinate 20,729 of CAKOMH010000002.1, forward strand.
AAGAAATTATTAATTATTTGATTTTTGGAGTATTGACAACCGTAATTAGTTTAATTGTTTACTATGGATTAACTTATACAATAATTAATCCTGATAACGCAGTAATGTTACAAGTTGCCAATGTTATTTCTTGGATTGCTGGCGTTTTATTTGCTTATTTTACTAATCGTAAGTATGTCTTTGAATCCCAAAATACAAATAAGATAAAAGAATTTACTTCATTTGTAGGAGCTAGAATTACAACATTACTTCTAGATATGGCTATTATGGGAATTGGCGTAACGATATTACATGGTAATGATAAGATTATGAAATTAATTAGTCAAGTCCTAGTAATTGTTGGTAACTACATATTAAGTAAAGTATTTGTTTTTAGAAAGAAGGAAGAAAAATGAAAGTTTTAGTTACAGGGTGTTGTGGATATATAGGAAGTCATACTTGCGTAGAGCTTATAAAAGCAGGTTATGAAGTAGTAGGCTTAGATAATTTTTCTAATAGTAAAAAAGATGTTTTAGATAGAATTTTTATGATTACTAATGAAGAAATTACTTTTTATGAAGGTGATATGCAAAACATTGAGGTTTTAAGAAGAATTTTTAGCGAAAATAAAATTACTAGCGTTATTGATTTTGCGGCTTATAAAGCTGTTGGGGAGTCTGTTAGTAAACCAATTGAATATTATATGAATAATGTTTCTTCAGTTTTAAATTTACTTAAAGCTATGAAGGAATATGATGTTAAGAATTTAGTGTTCTCATCCTCCGCAACAGTATATGGGGACCCTGAGGTTGTCCCAATTACTGAAGAATGTAAGACTGGTGGAACAACTAATCCTTATGGAACTAGTAAGTTATTTGTAGAGCAAATTCTTAAAGATACATATAATGCTGATAAAACGAATGATTTTTGTATTTTAAGATATTTTAATCCAATTGGCGCTCATGATTCTGGTCTTTTAGGAGAAAATCCAAACGGCATACCTGCTAATTTAATGCCTTATATTTGTCGTGTGGCTAGTAAAAAGTTAGATCATTTAAGTATTTATGGTAATGACTATGATACGCCAGATGGTACTGGGGTTAGGGATTATATCCATGTTATGGATTTAGCTCGTGGTCATGTTTTAGCTTTAAAAAAATTAGAAAAAGAGCATAGTGGTTTATTTATCTATAATCTAGGTATGGGTAAAGGTGTTAGTGTTTTAGAAATGGTGGAAGCTTTCAAACGAGTTAACAAAATTGATGTGCCCTATGTGATTGCCGAAAGACGCGCAGGAGATATTGCCACTTGTTACAGTGATCCAAGTAAGGCCAAGGAAGAATTAGGTTTTGTTTGCCAAAAGAATTTAGAAGATATGGTAAGTAGTGCTTGGAACTATGAAAGAAAAAATATTTAATTGCTTAAAGAAAATTAGATATAAAATTAAAAATAGAAAAATATAAAATTAAAAAAGCAAAAAAATATAAAACATAAAATAAAAAATAAAAAGTTAAATTAAAAATAAATAGTTAAATTAAAAATAAAAAGTTAAATTAAAAACAAAAAAGTTAAATAAAAAAAGGATAGTATGTAAAACTATTCACACTATCTAAAAAAGAATAAGAGGAATATTATGAATAATAAGAAAATAGGTTTGGCAGTAGAAGATAGAATGCACTTTTTAGGACTTAATCAAAAAAGTTTTGCTGAAATTCTGTTTATGAGCGAGAAAGAACTAAAAGAGTATTTAAGAGGAAAAAAGGATTTTTCCCTAGAGTTAATTGAGTTAATAGCTTTAAACTTAAAGACAACGCCCGAGGCTTTGATGTTTTCTAAAAATAATAAATTATTGTTTAGAAGTTATTTAGAAAATAAAGCTCGCCAGCGAAAACTCCATAAAGTAGGCGATATTGCGGGAATTGTGGGCGCTATTATAATATGTATTTGTTTATGTATTATGGATGTTACTTTAATTATTAATGAAATTAACGCCACATCCGGTTTAATAATTTTTTCAGCTATTATTATTATGTTTTTAGTTATCGATATCGTTAATAAAATTCAAAGTAAATTCTAAGAGTGAATGCTAGAAGAAAGAGAGTAGTTATGAAAAAAAATTTAATATCCATTGTTGTTCCTTGTTATAATGAAGAAGAGGCGATTCCCTTATATTATGAGGCAATGACTAAACAAATGCAAAAGATGGATTATGTGGATTTTGAAATTGTCTTTGTAAATGATGGATCTAAAGATAAAAGTTTAGAAATTATGCGTAAAATAGCTAAGAAAGATAAAAGAGTTCGTTATGTATCATTTTCTCGTAACTTTGGTAAAGAGGCAGGAATGTATGCAGGGTTAGAAGCAACAACGGGGGATTTTGTTACAACGATGGATGTTGATTTACAAGATCCACCAGCTTTGCTTGAAGAAATGTATAAAGGAATTACCGAAGACGGCTATGATTGTGTTGCCACTAAGTCGACCTCTCGTAACGGGTACTCACCTTTAAGAAAACTATTTACAAAGTGGTTTTATGATATAATTGGTCGTATTTCCAAGACCGAAATGGTGGCAGGAGCCCGTGATTATCGTTTGATGACTCGTCAGATGGTAGATGCTATCCTTTCTTTAAAAGAATACAATCGTTATTCGAAGGGCTTATTTTCTTTTGTCGGTTTTGATACTAAGTGGATTGAATTTGAAAATCAAGAACGCAGTGCTGGTACGACAAAATGGAATTTCTGGAAATTATTTTCCTATGCTGTTGATGGGATTGTCGGTTTTTCAACTGAGCCTTTGTTATTTGCTGCTTTTATTGGTTTGATTTTCTGCTTAATTGCTTTTATTATGATAATTGTCATTATCGTAAGAACGATTATTTGGTCTGATCCTGTTGCGGGGTGGCCAAGTCTAGCTTGTATTATCTTCTTTGTTGGCGGAATTAACCTATTCTGCACAGGAATTATTGGCGAATATTTAGCTAAGACTTACTTAGAAACGAAAAAACGCCCTATCTACATTGTTAAAGAAACCGAAAAAACAAGAAAGGATAAGTAGTTATGGGAATTATTGTTTGCATATTACTAGGGCTTTTTATGGCCTTTGAACCAATTACGGATAATGACTATTTCTGGCATGTGGTTGTGGGCAAATGGATAAATAATAATCATATTATTCCTAGTAAAGAATTATTTTCGTGGGCAAGTGGTGAATCTTGGGTAGCCCATGAATGGCTAAATGAATTTATCATGTATAAGATTGGGGATATGGGTTGTATAATCATAATGTTAGCTATTTTCCTAATCTTGTATGTCTTGCTGGCTAAAATGTTAAAATTGAAATGGCAAAAATTATTTGATTTTAAATTATGTTATTTTCTTTTAATGACCGTCTTTTTTAAAGTTACGGGACCTCGTCCTTATATTGTAAGTTTAGTTTTCTTAGCTTATTTAGTCTATGTTTTATTTAGCTATTTAGATAATAAAAAATGGGCTCAAAAACTAATTTATACTTTACCAATTTTACAAATACTCTGGGTTAACTTTCATGGTGGGTCTAGCAGTTTGATTTATCTTTTTATAATTGGTGTTTTCATGTGTGATATTTTTGTTAAAATATTTAAATTTAAACCTAATAGATGGAATGCCTTTAAATTAGATAAAAAACAAATAAAGACTTTAGGAATAGTACTTGTCTTAACGATTTTGGCTTCTTGTTTGAACCCATTTGGTCCCAAGATGTTATTATATCCTTTTACTAATATGTTAGATGATTCGATGACTAGTTATATTCTAGAATGGAATAGTCCCAGTTTTCATAATATGTTAGGTTTATATATTTTTATAATGATAGCTTTTCCTTTATTTAATTTAATAGTACAGAAAAAAGATATGAAAATGTATGAAATTGGTTTTCAATTAATGTTCTTATTTATGGCTTTAAAAAGTCAAAGATTTATTGGTATGTATGGTATTTATTCTTGCTGGAATGTTGGTAAATACTTCTTTGTTACTGATGATATGTATGATTATTTAAAGAAACCTTTTAAGAAAGTTAAAAAACCAATCTATTATTTAACTTGCATTCTTTTAGTATTAGGAACAGCTTTGGTTGGGTATAAACAAATAAAGTCATTTACTAATACAGGTATTATAGATAATGATGGTTTTTATAGTGATGAGGCTGTTGCTAAGGTTATAGAGTTAGAACCAAAACGCTTATATAATGACTATTCGCAAGGTGGCTATTTGTTATATAAATTAGATGAATTAAATGCCTTAGATAAAGTAAAAATATTTAGTTATGGCTTAGGAGATGTCTTTAGTAAGGACTTATTACCAGATACTATGAATTTACAAGACTTAAAGACTAATCCTCAAGAAATACTTGATAGATATGATTTTGATTATTTACTTACCACGGTTTCTCATACCCTACATTATTATTTAGAAGCAAGTAGGGAATATGAATTAGTTTATCATGATGATATGTGTTATATCTTTAAAAAAGTAGAGAAAACTATTTAAGATAATGTTAATAAGATAATGCTAATAGCTTAAAGAAATTTAGATAAAAATATAAATTCGATTATTTGAAATATAAGTAATTAAATTATTTAGAATTTCAAAAAGATATGTTTAGAGAAGTGATTTTGATAGTTACTTCTTTTTTTATTTACCTTAGCTAATAGAAAAATAATAATGCTATTAATAAAAAAATAAAATTAACAAAAATTAATAGATAATTACTTAATATAGTTGCGAAAAATCAATTGCTATGTTAGGATAAATTAGTAATTAGGAAGAGTGTTTGCCAGTGGAAAAATTAAATGTTTATATAAATCAAAAAGCAGAAAAGAAAGTTTTAAATAATCACCCTTGGGTTTTTGCTAGTGATATTGTGAAGGCTGATAAGACCATAAAAAATGGCGATATTGTTGTTGTTAGAAATAGTAAAGATAAATTTCTAGGGAGTGCTTTTTATAATAATAATTCAAAGATTGTTTTAAGAATTATTAGTAGGAATGCTAATGATATATTTGATTATGATTTCTTTAAAAGAAGAATAGAGTATGCTCTTAACTATCGCATGAAAGTTATGCCTAATGAATTAAATGCTTTTCGCCTTATTTATGGGGAAGCAGATTTTTTATCGGGGTTAACTGTTGATAAGTTTAACGATTGTTTAGTTGCCCAAATATTATCTTTAGGAATAGATGTTAGAAAAGATATTATTTTAAAAGCTTTATATGATGTTGTAAGTAAGTATTTTAAAATTAGAGGTATTTATTTAAGATGTGATGTAGCTTTAAGAGAAAAAGAGGGTTTAGAAGAATATGTTGGTTGGTATGAAGGAGTACCTGTTTTAGAAGATAAGACAACAACCGAAATTGAAGAAAATGGTTTAAAATACTTAGTTGATTTTAAAGAAGGACAAAAAACAGGCTTCTTCTTAGACCAAAAATATAATCGCCTGACAATCAGAAATTTAGCTAAAGACATGACAGTCTTAGATTGTTGTACGCATACTGGCTCGTTTGCAATGAATGCCGCTTTAGGTGGCGCCAAAAAAGTGATGGCTTTAGATATTTCGGAAAAAGCTTTAGAAGATGCTAAGAAAAACTTTGCTTTAAATAATTTAGAAATTGAAACTGAATGTGCCGATCTTTTTGATTATTTACGAAAACTAGTTGATAGTAAAAGTAAGGAATTTAACCTTATTATTCTTGATCCCCCTGCTTTTACTAAGTCAAAAGATACCATTAAAAGTGCGTTGCGAGGTTATCAAGAAATCAATTACCTAGCGATGAAAGCCATACCTCGTGGTGGTTATTTAGCCACCGCTTCTTGTTCACATTATGCCAATGAAGAAGATTTTACGCAAGCAATATTTAATGCTAGTATTATGGCGGGGGTTACTTTAAGAGTAGTTAAAAAAGCTTATGCCTCTTGGGACCATCCCGAAGTCATGGGAATACCGGAGACCAAATATTTGAAATTTTTTGTGTTTCAAGTAGTTTAAAAATAAGTAAATTAGATTTAGAAATGATATAAATGAGAGAATTAAATAAAAAAGATAATCAAGTAAAAGACTTGCTATTTAAATAGTTAGGGGAGCAGTTATGGGAATTGTAGAAAATATTAGAGCTAAATATGGTGATTACTTATATTACCGAGCAATGTCAATACCCGAGTGGTATATAAAACGAACAAACATAAAATTAGAAAAAAATGGCATCAAGAGCGTTGATTTTGCCATTGACATTTTTTATAGTGGCAGTTTTAAAGTAGGCATGAAAATCGATGAAACGGGCAAAATTATCGCTAATACCTGTACATGTGATGATTATAAACGCAATCATATTTGTCAACATATTCTAGCTTGTATCTTAAAAAAACGCGATGATTTTTTTACCGAGGAAGAAATATCCTTCCAAAAATCGAAAGATATTTTAGCCGGATTTGTCAGTAAAGATAGCCTAAGTGCCAATAAAGCTAAAGAAGAAATTGGCCTTGATATAGAAATTCAAATGGTTTTTGGTAATTATGTTGTCAAGTTGAAAATTGGTCAAAAAACTAAATATTCCATTAAAAATAGAGATAAATTTAATGAATTTAGAGAAGCTTATCTCCATAGTAAGGATATGATTTTAGGCAAAAAATTAACCTATAATCCTGATAACTATTTCTTTAATGAAGAAAATACTAAAATTATTGAATACTTATTTAATTATTCTGAAGTTAATATAAATAGATATGAAGTAATTGATGAGCCATTAAAGCTAAATAGCCGTGAATTTAGCGAATTATTACGATTACTACAAAATAAAACATTCATCTTAAAAGAACAATTAATTACTAAAATTACAAATGGTTTTCCAACCCAGTATCGTTTAGAACAAAATAAGGATAAGTATAAGTTTTATGTCGAAGACTTTTCAAAATTTAATATTGTTGATGATGAATGTCATTATATTATCTATAATAATATTTTATATATATTAAAACTAGAAGATATGAAAATAATTTGCAAATTGGTTAAAAATGATATTGAAGAAATTGTTTTTGATAAGGAAAACTTAGAATTATTTAAGAATGGTCTTTTAAAGAAAACGATGAATACTTTAGAAGTAGCTGAAAATGTTAAGGATATAAAAATTGTTAAAGATAAAAAAATTAATTTATATTTTGATTTAAATGAAGATAGTATTACGGCTAAAGTAATGTTAAAATATGGAGACGAAGAGTTTAATTATTTTGATGATGTTAAAGATGTTGTAAGAGATAATGAATTTGAAAAGAAAGCAGTTAATGATTTAATTAATTATGGTTTTGTCCAAGATAAAAAGAAATTTGTTATTTTAGATATGGATAGTACTTATAACTTTTTAGATAATGGTCTTTCTTACTTTACGGAAAATTATACTGTGTTTACGACAGAAAAAATTAAAAAATTGAAAATATTTAAAGATACGAAAGTAAGGTCTAATTTCTCCATTGGCAAAGATAATATCTTATCATATGACTTTGCTATTGATAATGTTGATAATAAAGAAGTAGCTTCCTTACTTACCGCAATTAAAAGTAAGAAAAAGTATTATCGTCTAAAAAGTGGTGATGTAATATCTTTATTTAATAATCAAGAACTTAATGATTTTGAGGCTTTAACTACCGATTTAGATATTGATTCTAAAGATTTAAAGAAAAAAAATATAACAATTCCTAAATATAGAGCTTTTTTTATTGAAAGTTTAAAGAATAATCGTTATCAAGAGATAAGTACTAATAGCAAATTTGATGATTTTATTAGTAATTTTAGCGCTTATAAAAAAGCTAGTGTTACTTTTACTAAAGAAGAAAAAGAGTTGCTTCGCGACTATCAAAAAGATGGAGTTAAATGGTTATATACAATTTATAAATGTGATTTAGGAGGCATTTTAGCTGATGAAATGGGGTTAGGTAAAACCTTACAAGCTATTATTTTCTTAAGAAAATTGCTTCAAGAAAAACCCGAGGCTAAAATTTTAATTGTATCGCCAACATCACTTGTTTATAACTGGGAAAAAGAATTTCAAAAGTTTGCTCCTGAACTTAAATATGTAGCAGTTGCCGAAAATAAGAAAAAGCGTCAAGAAATCATGCAAAATTTTGATAATTATAATATTTTCATTACGACTTATGGTTTAGTTCGTAACGATAATGATGAGTATGAAAATAAAGAATTTGAAGTTTGTATTATTGATGAGGCACAAGCCATTAAAAATTATCAAGCAGGAATGACTAAAGAAATTAAAAAAATAAAGGCTCGGACGAAGATTGCACTTACAGGAACCCCACTGGAAAATTCGGTTTTAGAATTATGGAGTATCTTTGACTTTATTATGCCGGGATATTTAAATTCTATTGTAAGATTTAGAGAAGCTTATGGTATTAAAGATGTCGATAAGGATTCCTTAAAACGCTTAGATAACTTAAATTATCAAATAAGACCATTTATTTTAAGAAGAAAGAAAAAAGAAGTTTCTAAAGAATTACCTGATAAAATTGAACAAATTGAATATTTAGATATGTCGGAAACTGAGAAGGCTATGTATCAAAGTTTAGTAGAAGATACTAAAGAAGAGATAAATAATATTATTTCTAGTGAGGGATTCGCAAAAGCGAGATTTAAAATTGTTACCTTGTTAACCCGACTAAGACAATTATGCATTTCGCCCGCTCTTTTAGATAAAGATTATACTGAAGAATCAGTTAAGATTAAAAGGCTACTAGAAATAGTTAAAGAATTAATTAAAGATAATCATAAAATATTGATATTTAGTTCATTTAAAAGTGCCGTAGAATTAGTTAGAAATGAGTTTGCTAAAGAAAGCATTTCTAATTATGTAATTGATGGGTCCGTATCCGGAAAAGATAGAGTCATGTTAGTTGATGCTTTTAATAAAGATAAAACCAATTGTTTTCTAATCACTTTAAAATCAGGAGGAACTGGACTTAATTTAACTAGTGCTGATATAGTAATTCACTTAGATGTTTGGTGGAATCCTCAAGCTGAAAATCAAGCAACCGATCGAGCTCATCGTATTGGTCAAACGAAAAAAGTTACAGTTCTAAAATTAATTAATAAAGGAACAGTTGAAGAAAAAATCGTTGAGTTACAAGAAAAGAAACGCATTTTAAGTGATAATTTGATTGAAGGTAAAAATACGGCGACTCTTGATACTTTAACTGAAGAAGAATTAACTAATCTTTTAAGCATTGGCTATGAAACTGATAAAGAAAGTAACTAAATAATTAAGAAGTTTTTAATTAGTTAAAGCAATTTTTTGATAAATACTATTAATAATAGGTAGGATAAAATAAAAAGAAGAACCATAATTTAAAGCATTTTAGGCTAAGAATTTGGCTCTTTTTTGTTACCTTAAAAAAATTAACATCTTGAAAACTTTTTCTTGACAAAAAGCAAACTTCGTGTTAACCTATTAGCCGTTAAGACGAGATTGGTCTAACGAGGGGGAATAAAAATGAAAAATATAAATGTGGCAAAAATTAAAAATATTATGAATTATGAAGAATCTTTAAATGAAAAAAAGTTAAGAGACAATGGACTAGTAAATTCAATTGAATATGTAAGACCAGAGTTACGAGATGATTATAAAGAGAAGGTAAATGCTTATGAGGGCGATAGTTACTATGAATTTTTTATTGTAGTTGCTGAAAAATGTATTGAATTATTAGGAAAGGGAGGTTCTGTAGAGGAAGTACATAGTTGTATTAAGCAATTTAATGCCTTAGCTTTTGCTAAAAGTGAAATTGTTAATATTGTAGAAAAATACAGCTTGAGAGGAAAAGAATTTAAAGATTATGTTGCAAGTCTTCAAGAAGATAATGTAATTGAATTTCCAACAAGTAAAACATCTAGTAGAAAATAACTTAAAGAATAAAAAGGGTTTATAGAGAAGTTTTAAAAAAAGACTTCTTTTTTAGTTGTTCTAAAAAATGGACAATGATATAATATTTCTTGAAAAGAAAATATAGAAAGAAGAAAAAAATATGTTTGATAAGATTTTAAATAAAAGAATATTGGCTTATATAATTGATAGTACTATTGTACTTTTACTTACCCTTTTAATTACAAATATTAAATATTTAAATCCAACTTATGATAATGCTTTAGAAAAAAGTAATACTTTACAAAGTTTAAATATGAGTAATACTTTAATTCAAAGTAATTTACCTATTTATTATAATGACAAAGTAATAGATGAAGATGAGTATGCCGCTTTAATTAAGGATAATGAATATTTTGGCTATTTAATTGTTGATGCTTATAATGATTCCTTGATAAGTGAAGATGAATATAACTATATAATTACTGAAGCTAAAAGAATTTATAATGAGAAAGCCCCAAGTATCTATAAAGAAAACCTAAAAGCTAACTGGTATACATATATTGTTTATTTAGTAGTTTATTTTGGGTATTTTGTTATATTTAATATGATTACAAAAGGGATAACTTTAGGTAAGAAAATGACCGGTTTACAGATTGTATCTATTAATAATGAAGAAGCTACTTTTGGAAAGTATTTAGTAAGAAGCTTAGTAGCGTATGGTTATTTTATTTACTTAATTGAAATTATTATTCCTTATATTATACCAGATGAATTAATAGTAAAAGTTGCTGGTGGTTTATCGCTATTTATGATTGTTTTACAAATTGTTGTGGCTGTTAGTGTTGTTGCCAATGAAAATCATCTTGGACTTCATGATATGTTAGCTAAGACTAAAGTAATAGATGTAAAAGATAGGGTTTTAGAAGCTAAGACTTTAGAAGTAAGTACATTGCGAGTTGAAAATGATAAAAAAATAGATGATGATTTTGTAAAAGAAAATGAAGTCGAACCAACTAAAGTTAAGGATTTATCTAAAGAAGAAAATAAAAAAACTAAAAGATAAAAAAATACAAATTTAAGAAATATGTATTAAAGCTATTGATTAAATTAAAAAGTTAGAAAGATTAAGAAAGAGTAGGAAGTTATGAAAAAAATAAAGAGTGTGTTGTTAGGATTATTAGTAATCATATTATGTGGTTGTAGTACAATAAGTACAAATATGGAGGTAAATAAAGATAAAAGCATGAATATTACTTATTTAATTACTTTAGATAAAGAATATTTAGGCAATAAAACTTTTAATGAATTGTTTAGTAGTAAAAATATAAATTATTTGCGTAATAATGGATATACTGTTACAGATTATGAAGATGAAGATAACTTTGGCTATAAAGTTAGTGCCAGTATCAAAGATATTGATACCATAAGTCAAACTGATAATATTAAAATTAATTTATATGATTTGTTATACAGTGATATTCAAAATGAACTTTATATTTTTAGCCGTACTGAAAAAGTATTGAAAAATCAATATACAGCTGATTTCTATGTTAATTTGACTGATGCCATTGCCAATAATAGCAGCACTTTAACTGATATGGTTGTACCACCAAAGGTAAGTTACGAATTTACTTTGCATTTACCCCAAAAGTCTTTAAGCAATAATGCTACAAATGTTAGTGAAGATGGTAAGACATTAACTTGGCAGTTTGATAATATTACATCTGGAACTAATAATATTAATTTTTCCTTTGAACTTTATAACAAACAAGCTTTAATGGTTTTATATGTCTTTATCGGCTTAGCTATTTTAGTAGTAATAAGTATGATTGTTAGATTCTTTACTTGGATAGGTGATACTTTCAAGAAAATCCAAAGAAGACCTTTTGAAAAAGCTCAGAAGAAAATGGAAAAGAATTCATAGATAAAACAAAAATATCTATGAATTTTTACATATATGAGTCTAAATTTAGTATAATATAAATGCTTTTTAGCGGGTTTGCAGAAGATTAATTTTAAACCTAAAATTAAAAGATAAAATTATTTAGTAAATAGAACAAAAAATCAAATGAAAATAGCGGGGAGGTAAAATTCATGGAAAGACATATTATGTGTATTGATTTAAAAAGCTTTTTTGCATCATGTGAATGCGTCGAAAGAAATATTAATCCATTTACTACACCACTAGTAGTAGCTAACCCCAAACAAGGGAAGGGCGCTATTACTTTGGCTATTACTCCCTATTTAAAAAGTAAAGGTATTAAATCTCGAACGCGTCTTTATGAGATTCCCCCATGGGTGAAATATGAAATTGTGCCACCTCGAATGAGTTTATATATTAAGAAAAGTAAAGAAGTTGTTGATATATATTTAGATTTTGTCAGTGAAGAAGATTTACATATATACTCGATTGATGAGTGTTTTCTAGATGTAACAAATTATTTAAAAATGTATCAGATGTCAGACCGAGATTTAGCCAAAAAGATATTAGAAACTATAACGGAAAAGACGGGGCTTACAGCCAATTGTGGGATAGGACCAAATATGTTACTAGCTAAAGTTGCCATGGATGTTGAGGCTAAGAAGTATAAAGATGGGATAGCGAAGTGGACTTATGATGATATTTCAACAAAATTGTGGCCGATAACACCTTTATCAAAAATGTGGTCGATTGGTTCCAGAATGGAAGCTCGGCTTAATGCTATGGGGTTATATTATATTGGTGATATTGCTAGATATGATAAAAAACTTTTAAAGAAAAAATTTGGGGTCATTGGTGAAGAGTTGTGGGAACATGCCAATGGAATTGATGAATCGGTTATAAGTGATTTTAAAATACCTCCTAAAAGTTCTAGTTATTCTAATAGTCAAGTGTTATTTAAAGATTATGATGGTAATAATATTAAAATAATTATCCGCGAGACTATCGAAGTCGTTTGTAGGCGTTTACGGAAAAATAAGAAAAATGCTGGTATAATTGGCCTTGGAATTGGGTATAGTATAGATGTCGGTGGAGGATTTTACCATACCGTAAAGGTAAATCCAACAAGTGATGAAGATGAATTTTTCTTTGTTTGTACCAATATTTTTGATAAATTTTATAATGGGATGCCAATTAGAAAAGTAAGTATTGCAGCCGGCGGTCTTACTAGTGATGCTTCCTTACAACTCAATTTGTTTAACAATGTTGAGGCTGTGGAAGATAATAAAAAACTAAATGAGACCGTAGATAAAATTAAAGAAAAATATGGTAATAATAGTATTATTAAAGCATCGAACTTACTTTCAGATTCAACTGCCATCGACAGAAATGGTAAAATAGGTGGTCATAGTGCGTAATCGTGGACAAATTAAATGGCAAGCTTTTGAATCTCTATATAAAACTAAAGAAGTAAAAAATGAACTGGTTAATGAAAGAAATTATCCTAAAATGCCAGAATTGTCGATTGACCAATATAATGAGTTAGAAGAAACACTAAAATGTGCATACGCACGAGGCAGTGTTGTGCTTCTAACTTTTTACCGTTATCCGAAGTTTTATCAAATAAAAGATAAGATAAAAATGATAGATAATTCTTTAAAAAAGATTTATTTAGAAAATGGCAAGGTTTTGGATATGCGTCAGATTATAAAAATTGAACTAGAATAAAACCATCTAGCATATAAAAAGATATAATTTTATACAAAAGTGAAAAAATTGATAAAAAAAGTTATTTTTTACTTGCAAAAGTAATATCTCTATGATAAGATTAATTTGTTGTTGACGACTGGGGGATTAGCTCAGCTGGCTAGAGCACCTGCCCTGCACGCAGGGGGTCAAGGGTTCGAATCCCTTATCCTCCACCAGTTAGATTATTAAAGTTCTGTAATAGGAACTTTTTTTTGTTTATTCTAATGTTTTAATATATAAATAATTAAGGCTGTGATATAATCGAAACAGGAAAAAGCATCGCCATTTAAGGCTTTGCTATTTAGTAAAATAAACATTATAAAATATCTTATTTCGGTGATATCATCAAAGTAAGATTAGAAAAGATAAAAATTAGATATAGTTATTAGATATGATTAGAAATGTGGAAATTACACATCTTCTAAAGCTTGGAAGGGAATTAAATTATGAAAGTAGGAATTATTGGCGGTGGTGCCTCAGGAATGATGAGTGCTATTCTTTTAAATAGAGAGGGATTTGATGTAACTATTTTAGAAAAAAATAGTACTTTGGGTAAAAAAATTTTGATGACTGGTAATGGTCGTTGTAATTATTTTAATCAAGATATGGATGTAGATAAATATTATACTAGTGATTATGAATTTTTAAAAACGATTGTTAATGAAGAAAATGCTTTAAAAGCCAAAGAATTTTTAAGTAGCATTGGCTTAGTGCCTAGAATTAAAAATGGTTATTATTATCCAATGAGTAATACAGCAACTTCCGTATTAAATGCTTTTTTGACAGAAATTGAGCGTCTAAAAATTAAGACCATCTTAGATAGTGAGGTTAATAGTATTAAAAGAAAAGAAAATAAATATCAAATTATGGTAAATGGTCAGAAAATGCTTTTCGATAAGATAATTATTGCAATAGGAAGTAAGGCTGGTTTAAAAGAAAATGCTAATTACGAATTACTAAATTCACTAGGAATTAAAATGACGCCAATTTTGCCGGCTTTATGTCCTCTAGTTTTAAATGGTGATTTCTTTAATAAATGGTCAGGCATAAGAACCGAAGCAAGGGTAAGTATCTATGAAAATGATAAATTTCTTAAAAGTGATTTAGGAGAAGTTCAACTAACCGATTATGGTATCAGTGGTATTTGTGTTATGAACTTAAGTTCACTTGCAAGTAAAGCTTTATACCAAAAGCAAAAAGTTAAAGTGCATCTAAACTTTTTACCTAATATAGAAAAAGAAAATATCGATAAATGGTTGACTTTACGAGATAATACCTTGTATCAAAGAACTGTTATTGAATTATTAGAAAGTATTATTCCTTATAAACTGCTTTATATTTTAGTTAGTAAGGCTGGTATAAAAAGCAATTGTCATTATAAAAGTTTAACACAAAAAGAAAAAGATGATTTAATTAACAATTTAAGTGATTTAATTTTAGAAGTTAGAGAAACCAAAGAGATATTTAAAGGACAAGTTGTTACTGGCGGTATTCCTGTTAATAGAGTAAAGACCACTTTAGAAGATAAAGAATATGCTGGACTTTATTATACAGGAGAAATTTTAGATGTTGATGGTATTTGTGGGGGCTTTAACTTAGGCTTTGCTTGGTTATCAAGTATTGTAGTAAGTGAGGATATATGCTAAGAATAAGAGAAATAAAACTAAAATATGATATCGATAGTGCAGCTAATCTAAAATTAAGTATTTTAAAAAAATTAAAATTGCCAAAGAATTATAATTTGGATTATAAAATTGTAAAAAAATCAATTGATGCTAGGAAAAAGCCTGATGTATATTATGTTTACGAAGTCTTATGTGAATTGGATAAATGTTTGGAAGAAAAACTATTAGGAGCAAATAATAAAGATATCGTCGTGGGTGAAGATGTTAAATATGAATTTAGACCTCAAGGAATTATACCTTTAGAAAAACCAATTATTGTTGTTGGTAGCGGTCCGGCTGGTTTATTTGCTAGTTTAAACTTAGTTAGAAATGGTTATCCAGTTATTATAATTGAGCGCGGTTGTGAAATTACAAAAAGAGTTACTAAAGTAGAGAAGTTTTGGCAAACTAACGAACTAGATACAGAATGTAATATTCAATTTGGCGAAGGCGGTGCTGGGACTTTTTCAGATGGTAAGCTTAATACCTTAGTAAATGATAAAGAGGGAAGATATCAGTATGTGATGGAGACTTTTGCTTCCTTTGGCGCTAATAAAGAAATAACTTATGTTAATAAACCTCATATTGGGACGGATGTTTTAAGAGAAGTTATTATTAATATGCGTAAAAGTATTGAAAGATTTGGCGGCCAATTTTTATTTGAAACTAAACTTACCGATTTAAATATTAAAGACAATAAATTAGAAAGTGTAGTTTTAAATGGTAAAGAAACTTTGCCCTGTTCAGCTGTCCTTTTAGCGATAGGCCATTCAGCTAGGGATACATTTTATCTCCTAAATGCTAAAGGTGTTACTATGCAAAATAAACCTTTTGCGGTTGGTATGCGAATTATGCACCCCCAAAGTTTAATTGATAAAAATCAGTATGGTCTTCTAGATGATAGATTACCAGTAGCTTCTTATAAATTAACCTTTAAAGCTAGTAATGGTAAGGGTGTTTATAGTTTTTGTATGTGCCCCGGTGGTTATGTGGTTAATGCTTCAAGCGAGACCAATAGATTGTGCATTAACGGTATGAGTTATTCCAAAAGAGATAGTGGAATTGCTAACAGCGCTTTAATTGTAACGGTTAATGAGAACGATTATGGAAATAACTTATTTGATGGCATTAAGTTTCAAAGAAATTTAGAAGAAAAAGCTTATCAGTTAGGAAATGGTTTAATTCCTACCGAAACTTATGGCGATTATAAAGATAATAAAAGGCCTAAGACTATTGGAAAATTAGAACCCAAAATAAAAGGTGGTTACAGAATAGCTGATTTAAATGAGTTGCTGCCCGATAATTTAAACATAGCTTTAAAAGAAGGAATAGAAAATTTTGATAGAAAAATAAAAGGTTTTGCTGATAAAGAGACCCTACTTTGTGGAATTGAGGCCCGAACTTCGAGTCCAATTAGAATAATTAGAAATGAAAATTACGAATCTAATATTGAGGGGCTTTATCCAAGTGGCGAAGGGGCTGGATATGCCGGTGGTATTACTAGTGCCGCTATCGATGGCCTTAAAGTAAGTGAAGCTATAATGAATAAATTTAAAAATTAAGATAATATTAGGATAATAGTTATTTAAAAAAATAATTGTTAGTAATAAGTTTATGTAAAAATTTAAAAACAAAAAAACTAAATAAGAGAAAATAGCCTTTAGTATGCTAAATAATCTTATTTAGTTTTTCTTTAATTAATAAGCTTTGTTTTTATAATTAACTCATATGAATTTTTAGAATAGCTTACTTTATTAAAATTATTATCTTCTGTTAAAATGATATTGATTGCCATAAAAGTAAGTGTAACCAGCTTTTAAAATGGCTTTTTTACTTTTTATATTATCATCACTAACATCAGCCACGATAAAAGAAACCCTTGGATATATTTCTAAAAGTTTTGTACTTATTTCATTTTCTAAAGCTTGGCCGAGGTGTTTATTCTGATATTCAGGAATAATTCCTAAACAAATTTCAATCTCATTAGAAAGCATTTTACCATCTATTTCTTCTTCAGGGTGAAAATTAGTAAACAATATACCTATCATTGCATTTTCATAATAAATTACATAAGTATTTGAAATGCCATCTTTTTCGTTTCTTTTTAAATTATTTATAATAAAATTGTCGAGATTGGAAGATATTTTAGAAGCCTCTTTAGATTCAGTTAAAATATTTTTTATTTTTTGATGTTCCTGATTAAAAATATCAAATACTTTAAGGCGGAAATTTTTAGTATTTATTTCTGTAGTGTTGGACATAATAACCTTCTTTCTATTAGAAAGTATAACATATGCAAGTGTAAAAATATATTAAAATAAAAATAATTGAAATGTAAAAATACAAGGTTAAAATATATTAAGACATAAAAGAATGTATAGATGTAAAGATTTTTAAAATATCAAAGAAGATTGAAGATTGAAGAAAATAATAAAAATATCAAGAGGCTTTTAAAATAAGAAAACATAAAAAAACTAGGCTGTAACCTAGTAATAATCACATGGTAGCGACGGGGAGATTCGAACTCTCGACCTGCCGGGTATGAACCGGATGCTCTAGCCAGCTGAGCTACATCGCCATTTTTTCCTGACACTTTTTAATTATAGCAAAACTTTTCTTTTTTTGTCAATAAGAACTTGCATTTTTTTTCTAAATAGACTATAATTTAGATATATTTGCCTTATGGGGAAACGGGAATGGTGATAAAGTTGGAACATTATTTTACAAATAACGAAAACTTAAAAAGTGAATTACGCACAATAAGTTACGAAGTAAATAATGTTCCTTTTTTATTTACTTCAGATAATGGCGTTTTCTCTAAGGATAAAATAGATTTTGGCAGTCTAAATTTAGTTAAAGTTCTTCTTAGAAATTATAATAAGAAAAACATTAATGCTTTAGATGTTGGATGTGGTTACGGTTTTATTGGAATTAGTCTATCTAAGTTACTTGATAGCAAGTTTGATATGGTTGATGTTAATAACCGCGCAATTCATTTAGCCAATATGAATATTAAGAACAATAAGGTGGATGCAAAAGCCTTTTATAGCGATGCTTTAAGTAGTGTCGATAAAAATTATGATTTGATTGTAACAAATCCTCCTATAAGGGCAGGGAAAGTAGTAGTGGAAAAGATACTACTTGATTCGTTAAAACATTTAAATGATGATGGCGAATTGTGGTTTGTTATAAGAAAAGATCAAGGAGCCAAGAGTATAATTAATCTACTAAAACCCGACTATGATGTAAATCTAGTTGAAAAGTGCAAAGGTTTTTATGTAATTAAGGCTAAAAATGTTGACAAGGCTAGATAAATTTTATAAAATCGAAAACTGTTGATGTATTTAAAAGGTACTCAAAAAATATTAGGTATAGGGGTGAATGCAAGTGGCATTTAAGACAAAAAAATTTGGAGATCATGCTGAAAGACGCACATTCAGCAAAATTAAAAACACCTTAGAATTGACAGATCTACTAGAAATTCAAAAGAAATCTTATCAATGGTTCTTAGACGAAGGTATTAAAGAATCAATTGATGATTTATTTCCTGTAGAAAGCTTCACTGGCAATATTACGGTAGAACTTGGTGATTATTATTTTGATAAGCCAAGATATTCAATTAAAGAAGCAAAAGAACGCATGGTGAATTATGCGGCACCATTAAAGGTATTAGCAAGAGTATTCATTCATGAAACAGGCGAAGTTAAGGAACAAGAAATATTCTTAGGCGATATTCCTATGATGACAGATGCTGGGACATTTATTATCAATGGCGCTGAAAGAGTTATAGTATCGCAATTAGTACGCAGTCCATCTATTTACTTTAAAAAAGAAGTAGATAAAAACGGACGCCGTGTTATTACATCAGAGTTAATTCCTAATCATGGAACTTGGTTAGAATATGAACTTGATGCAAGAGATATTTTATATGTTCGTATTGATCGTACAAGAAAAGTACCTATTACGACTTTCCTAAGAGCATTAGGTCTTTCTAGTGATGAAGATATTTTAGGACTTTTCGGAGAAAATCCTTACATTAAGAATTCAATTGAAAAAGATAGCACTAAAAATACTGATGAAGCCTTAATCGAAATTTATGAGAAATTAAGACCAGGTGAACCAGCAACTCTTGATAGTGCTAAAAACCAATTAATTACGAGATTCTTTGATAAATTTAGATATGACTTAGCAAAAGTAGGTCGTTATAAATTAAATCGTAAACTAAATGTTTTAGATCGTTTAATCGGCTGTACATTAGCTGAAGATATTAAAGATGAAAATGGTAATATAGTTGCAAGTGCTAATACTTTAGTAACTAAAGATGTATTAGAGAAAGTTCGTCCAATATTTAGTAATGGTTACAACATTAAAGAAGTAATGATTAACGAAGAATTAGACGAATATAACAAAGTTCAAACAGTTAAAGTTTATAATAAGAAAGATGAAACTAAAGTTATTGAAATTATTGGTAATGATCCAACTATTGATAGCCGTCGTTTAACTATTTCAGATGTTTATGCATCAGTATCTTATTACTTAGACTTACAAGAAGGTATTGGCCGTGATGATGAAATTGATAACCTATCTAATCGTCGTGTAAGACAAGTAGGGGAGTTAGTTCAAAAACAATTCAATGTTGGTATGGCTCGTATGGAACGCGTTATTCGTGAGCGCATGACTACGCAAGAAATTGAGTCAATTACACCAAAAACATTAATTAATATTAGACCTGTTACGGCAGCTTTAAAAGAATTCTTCGGTTCTTCTCAGTTGTCAAAATTCATGGAACAAATTAACCCAATTGCTGAACTTACTGATAAGAGGCGTTTGTCTTCTTTAGGGCCAGGTGGACTTGCCAGAGATCGTGCTGGTATGGATGTTCGTGATGTTAACTCAAGCCACTATGGTAGAATTTGTCCAATCGAATCTCCAGAAGGTCAAAATATCGGTTTAATTACTTCTTTAGCAAGTTATGCTAAGATTAATGAATATGGATTTTTAATGACTCCATATCGTAGAGTTGTTAATTGTCATGCAACTGATGAAATCGTTTATTTAACGGCTGATGAAGAGGCAGACTATAATATTGCATCGGCTGCAATTAACATGAACGGTGATGAAATTTTAGATGAAAAAGTAATTGCCCGTTTAGATGGTGAAGCCGTTATGGTTAAGCGTGAAGATGTTGACTTTATCGATGTTGCACCAAGTCAAATTGTATCAATTACAACAAGTTGTATTCCATTCTTAGAACATGATGATGCCCACAGAGCCTTAATGGGTGCGAACATGCAACGCCAAGCTGTTCCTCTATTAACTTGTGAGTCTCCTATCGTTGGTACTGGTGTTGAATACATTGCCGCTAGAGATTCTGGTTCCACAATTATTGCTAAGGCTGATGGTGTTGTTGATTATGCTGATGGTAAAAAGATTATTGTTAAGAACGCTAAAGGTACTGATACTTATCATTTAGCCAACTATGAAAGAAGTAACTCCGCTACAACTATTAATCATCATCCAATTGTTAAGAAAGGTGATAATATTCATCGTGGTGAAGTTATTGCTGATGGTCCATCAACTAAAAATGGTGAACTTGCTTTAGGTAAAAACATGCTTGTAGCATTTATGACTTGTAATGGTTATAACTATGAAGATGCCGTTGTATTAAATGAGAGATTAGTTAAAGATGATGTTTATACATCACTACATATTGAACACTATGATATTGAATGCCGTGATACTAAATTAGGACCTGAGGAAATTACGAGAGATATTCCAAATGTTGGTGAAGATGCTCGTAAGAACTTAGATGCCAATGGTATTGTTCGTATTGGTACTGAAGTTAAAGATGGGGATATCTTAGTAGGTAAGGTTACCCCAAAAGGTGTTCAAGAACTAACAGCTGAAGAAAAATTGTTACATGCAATTTTCGGTGAGAAAACTCGTGAAGTAAGAGATACTTCTTTAAAAGTAGAACACGGTGCTGGTGGTATTGTTCATGATATTAAAGTTTACACTAAAGAAAATTCTGATGAACTACCTGCTGGTGTTTCAAAAATAGTTCGTGTTTATATTATTCAAAAGCGTAAGATTCAAGTCGGTGATAAGATGTCTGGTCGTCATGGTAATAAAGGTGTTATTTCTCTAATTTTACCAGAAGAAGATATGCCTTATATGCCAGATGGTACGCCAGTGGATATCGTTTTAAACCCACAAGGTGTTCCTTCTCGTATGAATATCGGTCAAATTTTAGAATTACATTTAGGTATGGCTGGTAAAAATTTAGGTGTTAAATATGCAACTCCAGTATTTGATGGTGCAAGTCAAGATGAGATTTATGAACAAATGGAAGAAGCTGGACTTGCTCATGATGGTAAGACCGTATTATATGATGGTCGTACTGGTGATGCTTTTGAAAATCGTGTATCTGTTGGTGTTATGTATATGGTAAAACTTCACCACATGGTTGATGATAAGATTCATGCCAGAAGTACGGGACCTTACTCAATGGTTACTCAACAACCATTAGGTGGTAAAGCTCAATTTGGTGGTCAAAGATTCGGAGAAATGGAAGTTTGGGCTCTATATGCTTA
>CAKOMH010000003.1:0-41592 GCA_934096595.1 uncultured Bacilli bacterium
TATTTGTTTATGAAGAAGTTGTAAGCATAGGTTCACTGGGTAGTGAAATAGCTAAATATTTATTAGAACATAATTTTAACAATATTTATGAAAATTATACTGTTCCTGATGAATTTATTAAACAAGGCAAAAGAGAAGAAATAATTAAATTATTAAAATTAGATAAAGATAGTGTAAGTAAGAAAATAGAAAAGAAGATGAAAAATGCAAATAGAAGTTAAAACTGTAAAATTATGCGTTATGGTGCCAACCGAATATACTGAAGCCCTAAGAAGTGCCATCGGTAAATATCCTTGTGGTATTCAAGGTAATTATAGTGAATGTATGAATATTACGAGATGTAATTGTACATTTAGACCTAATGAGAAAGCCAATCCCTTTAAAGGAAGTAAAAATGTTTTAGAACATTCTATTGAAGATAAAATTGAAGTAGTTTGTGATATTGACAAAGTTAAAGGATTAATTGCCCTTATTAAAGATAATCACCCTTATGAAGAAGTAGGAATTGATATTTATCCATTAATTGATTTAGATTATTTTAAAAATTAAATGACAAACATAAAATGTACTGGGTGATAAAAATGGGAGAAGCAATAGTTTTTCATACCAAAGAAGAACAAGAAATATTATTAGAATTGGCTAAAAAAGAAGCTGAAAAAGGCTTGTTACTAACTCAACAGCGCGGCTTAAGAGATACGGTAATTAATGAAGCTCTTGATGATATTAATGCCGATATTGAAGAATTACTTAAAATTTTAGAGGATAAAGCACAAGAAAATAAAAGCCGCAGTGAGATAAATAGAAAAATTTTACATAAAAGAAAGTTTTAAAAAGAAGGAGAAATGACAGATATGAGAATTTGTCTGTTAAATTTTTTCCTTCTTTTTTGGTATTTATAACAATTTCTATATTAATATGTGCTATACTAAGGTTATAGGATAGGAATTTATATATGGATAAAATTAATTATTTATTAAAAAGAATAAGAAAGATGAATTACAAGCAAATGTTTAAGGCGATAGAAGATATTAGTAAAGAAACTGGAAAAAGTAAGCTTTTAATCTTTAATGATATAATTTATTGTGGTTTTAAATATCAAGCCGGTTATTCTGATTATAAACTTTTTAAAATGTATGATATGAATAATAAAGAGCGAGCAACGGTTATTACAAGAGGAATAAATAATAGTATTGTAAAAAAATATAATGATAAGAACTATATTGAATGTTTTGAAAATAAAGTACTATTTAATAAGTTGTTTAATAAGTATCTTAACCGAGATTGGTTATATTTAAAAGAGGCTAGTTTAGAAGATTTTAAAAAGTTTTTAAAAGGTAAAAAAGAGATAATTGTAAAACCATTGGCTTTAAGCTGTGGTAAAAATATCGAAAAAATAAAATTGGCTTTAGAAACACCAGAAGATTTGTATCAAAGGTTATTAAATTCAGGTCAAACTTTAGTAGAAGAAGTAGCAACTCAAAATGAAGAATTAAATGAGATTTATCCTTATGCCGTTAATACTTTACGAGTTGTTACTTTAAAAGGCAAGATTGTTTGTATTTTCTTACGAATTGGTAATAATGGTAATGTAGTTGATAATTTTAATCACGGTGGTATGGTGGTGCCTGTAGAAGTTGATACCGGTAAAATTAATTATCCTGCTCTTGATAAAAATGGTCAGGTTTATGATATTCATCCGATGACTAAGGCTAAAATAAAAGGAGCTATAATTCCTAAAATTGCCGAAGTAAAAAAGCTTTGCGAGGATGCAAGTTTAGTCGTGCCCCAGATTTCTTATGTAGCTTGGGATGTTTGCTTAGGAGAAAATAAACCCTGTCTAATTGAAGGAAATGATTTCCCAGGGCATGATGTTTATCAGTTACCAGTCCACCGCAGTAATAACATTGGACTATTACCAGAGTTTGAAAAAATTATGAAAGAAGATAAATAAAAAAATTAAAAAGGTCAGGTTAAAAAGATAAAAATAGTGTGGTTAGTTTTAAATGATTAGGAATATTTTTTAGGATATTCATAATTTTAAGGATATATGATACAATTATAGTGAGTTAGAGAGTAGGAGCTTTATGAAAAAAATTTGGAGTTTATTAGGATTTATTTTGTTATTACCGATTGTGGTTTTTGCTGATGGAGTAGAAAATTACTATATCAATGCTACGATTGAGAAAAATGGTTCGCTTTTAGTCGAAGAATACTTTACTTTGAGTGGTAGTTATCGCGGCTACGAGAGAATAATAAATTATAAAAATACGGGAGCAACCCCTTTTAATATTAATGCCATTAGTTATGGAGGCTCAACCGTCCATAATGGTAGTGGATTAGAAATATTAGAAGTAGGTGGGGCGAATACTTATTTTAAAGGTGATTTTAGTAATTTAAAAATTGATCCTTTTACTTATGATGATGATGCCCTAAAAGGTGATTATGGTGTTTATAATTATGAGACTACAGCAATCGGTAAAGATATCATGATTTATAATCCTTCAAGTAAAAATAAAGCTTTTTATTTGAAATATCGTATTAATGATATAGCTGTTCTTTTTAATGATGTTGGAGAAATAGGCTGGAATGTTGTTGGCGATTCCTTTCGGGAAGATATAGAAAACTTAGTTATTACTTTAAATATTCCCGATAATACAGGTGAATTAAAAGCTTGGGCGCATGGACCTTTAAATGGTTTAGTAAAAATAGAAAGTTTAGAAAAAGTTACTTTTACAGTTAGTGACTTAGAAGCTTATAAATCAATTGATGTTCGTAGTACCTTTAGTCCTAGTGTTATTCTTAACAGTACTAAAAAATATGATACTAATGCGTTAGATAAGATTTTGGTGTATGAGGAAGAAAAAGCTGAAGAAGCAAATGAACAAAGACGCCAAAATGAGGCTAAAAATGAACAAATTGCCTTAACTTATTTGAATATTTTTAAAAATGATATTACAAGAGATAATTATCGCAACGCTTATAAAGCTATTAGCATTTTGATGGACGGTGAAGTTAAAACTAGTTATTTAGAGGAATTGGCACTCTATAAAGAAAAGTTAGATGTTATTGAAGCGGAATATGCTGCTAAGGCCTTAGATACATTAGAAAATAAGTTAAATATGGATAATTATGATGAAGCCTCCCGAGCTATAAATGTTTTAGATAATGCAACTAAAAGAGCAAGCTTCCAAAAAAGATTAGATAGCTTATACATTAAATTAGAACAAAAAGAAAAACAAAATAATATGTTGCGTTGGACTGGCGCTGGGGCTTTAATCTTGTATGTTGGTTATTTAGGGACATTAATTTATAAAAAGTTTAAAAAAGACCCTGAAGTAGAATTTAATAACGAGTATTATAGAGAAATCCCTGATGAGTCGACACCAGAAGATGTTTCTTATTTATTTAATCGAAGCATAACTGATAAAGCGATGTCCGCAGCTATTATGGATTTAATTAGAAGAAAAGTTATTACCCAAGAAAAAATAGATGATAAAAATTATAAATTAACTTTACATGAGGATATCCAGATAAATGAAAAAGATAGAAAATTATTAAAAGTTATTTTTGGTAATAAGACAGAGATAACGACTAAAGAAATGAAGAAAAATGCTAGATCATCTTATAATTCAGTTGTTAATTATTATAATGCGTATAAAAAAGCAGCTTTGGATGATGCTGTATTTCAAGAATTTTATGAAGATAATGTAGAAACAAAGAAAAAAATTAATTTGAATTCATGGTTAATACTATTCATTTTAATTGGAGCTTTAATACTTGCCTATAACTTTCAGTCAATGTTTGTAATTGGTGTTTATGCTTTTATTATATATTTTATATTTAAATCAATTAAGGATTTTAGAAAAGATGCTAGTCGAGGTGTTATTACATTAAATTTAATTGTTGTTGCAATGGTTAGTATAGTTGCCTCATTTTATATAACGGTTGCAAACTTGATGTATAAATCCGCATCTTTTGGTTACTTACTTTTACTTTTAATTGTTATTTGTGTTGGTGTTTGGTATGCAATTCCAAGTAAAAGGACTTATAAAGGTGCTTTAGCTTATAAGAAATGGAAAGCATTGGAAAAGTTTTTAAAAGATTTCGGTTCGTTTGCAGAAAAAGAAGTTCCTGAAATTGCTTTATGGGAAAAATATTTAGTTTATGCAACTTTGTTTGGCTGTGCTAAAGAAGTATCTAAAGTAATGGATATGCGTTTTAAAGAATATAATATGGACGGCCTTGATTACTATGATTCTTGGGTTACTAATTATTATATAAATGAACTAATTAGTTCTTCCGTAAGAAATTCTGTTGCTAGCGCCCAGAGTGCTAAATATGCCAGTGAATCATCATCTAGTAGTGGTTCTTGGTCAAGTGGTTCTGGTGGCGGCGGAGGCTTCTCATCAGGTGGCGGTTCCTTTGGTGGCGGCGGCGGTGGTGGTCGCTTCTAAAACCATGATTTAATTTAAAGTAAAAATTAGAAATATAAAAATTAGCGAAAAGATAAAAAGGATAAGAATAAGAAAAGTCATAGATATTTTGATAAAGTTTATTAAAATGTTTATGGCTCTTCATTTTAAGTTAAGGATAAAAGGTGTTAAATGAAGAAGTTATTGGTTTTATTAATATTATGTTGTCCTTTAATAATAAAGGCTCAAGATATTGATAATTATTATATAAATGCTACTATAAATAGTAATGGAGATTTATTAGTAGAAGAATATATTGAAACTAAAGAAGAAGATGGCTATTTTGAACGAGATATTTATTATCAAGACGATTATGTAAGTGATGAAAACACTTTAAAAACTTTAGGGTATACATCCTTAAATAACGGTAGTGGTGTTGAATTTCTAACTGTTGGCAGTGTTGCCAAAACGAAAAAAGATTCCGATCAAATTACTGGGGTTAAAGAATTTAATAAAGTTAATGTTGGAAGTCTTGGCGATACAGGAATTTATTTATTAAGAAGTGATGAAGGAAAAGACTACATTAGGCTTTATAAAACCAGCAATGATGCTTACTATCTAAAATATATCATTAAAGATTTGGCGGTTAAACATAATGATATAGGAGAAATTTATTTTAATCTTATAAAAAATAATAAAGATAATATAAAAAATTTAAAAGTAGTTATTAATTTACCCGATAATAAGAAAGCTTATGCTTTTAGTGCAGGAGCCCCTGTTAAAAAAATAAATAATAATAACTATAAAATAGAATATTTATATAAAAATGTTTTGGAAAATGAAGATGTTAAATTAAGAGTTTTATTTGCTAAAGATTTAATTAAGAGTACTACAAAGTTAAGTAATATAGAAGCTTTAAATAAAATTATAAATACTGAAAAAAAGAATAATAATAGTATTAAAGGTTTGGACCATTTTTTAGAAATAGCTATTTTGGTTTTAGTAATAATTAATTATATGTTACTAGTTAATTATACACATAAAGGTTTATTAGATTATAAAAAGTTAAGTAAGATAAGTAAAAGAATTAAAAATAAAAAGACATTTCTTTATGGTATTATTGGTATTTTCCTAATAATTGTTCTTAGTTTTTTAAGACTATTAGGTATAGTTTTATTACTGGCTAGCATTATTGTTACATCATATATGATTAATAAAAGTAAAAATGATAACAGAGTAAAGTATATTGGCATTATGTATGTTCTTATTATGTTTATCTGTTGTTTTAATTTAATAAAGGATAATAATATTTTTTATATAATTTTAAGTATTGCCGATATGATAAGTCTTTGTAACTTAGCTGTTATGGAAAAAATCAAAAAAGTTAAGTAGAAGTTTTAAAAATAATAACCAAAAAAAGAAGCAGATTGCTAATTTAAGATAGTAATATAAGTAAATTTATGTTACTATTTTTTTGAAGGGAGAAATAAGTTAGTATAGTAATTAACTTATTAAAAAGATAAAAATGAAAATAGCGTTAATAAATGATAATTCACAGAGTAGTAAAAATGCTTTGATTTATAAAGCTTTAAAAAATGTATGTGATAAATATAATTATGAAGCAATAAATATAGGAATGAAAGATGAAAATGATAAACCAATTACTTATGTTGAGGAAGGATTAATAGCCGCTATTCTGTTAAATAGTGGGGCTGCCGATTTTGTTGTAACCGGTTGCGGTACGGGCGAAGGGGCAATGCTTGCTTTAAATAGTTTTCCAAATGTTTATTGTGGTCTTATTACCGATCCTACTAGTGCTTATCTGTTTAGTCAAATAAATGGTGGTAATGCTGTGAGTCTGGCATATGCTTATAACTTTGGCTAGGGTAGTGAAATAACTTTAGAAAATATTTTTAATGAGTTATTTAGAGAACCAATTGGCGGCGGCTATCCTAAAGAAAGAGCAGAAAGTGAAAGAAATAACCGCGAAATTTTAAAGAAAGTTAAAAATGTTACAACTAGACCATTATTGGATAGTTTAAAAGATATTAATAAAGAATTGATTGAGCATATTTGTCAAAATGAAGTCTTTATGAAATCTTTAGAAGAAGCTTCTTGTTTTGATTATTTGGAGGTATTAAAAAGATAATGTATAACGAAAATAAAGTGGTAATTATAAATTCAAAAGGAGAAATATTGCCTCTAGGGCGTCTTAATTCTTCAGATTTACATGGACAAATAATATCAAAGTATTTAAAAGAAACATATTCAAATGTTAGAGTGTATCAGTCTTTAGATTATGATACTTATTTACCAGTTTTATTTTATTTTTGTGCGATGGAAGAAAATATTCTTTTAATCAATACTAGTGAAAAATCTAAAAGACCAAGTTGTACCTTGATTTTACCTAATAATTACAAGGATAATTTTGCTAAGGTAAAAGAGTTGTTATCCTTTTTTGGAGCTTATGAGTTTATAATTGAAGCTTATCCATATTCTGATAATGGCTTTCCTAGATTTAAAGTAGAAATTGAAAATATTAATCAAAAAGAAGCTCTAACTACTTTAGAAAATGGTTTAGATTTAAATAACGACGATGTTAAAAAGCTCTCAATGTAGAGTTTTTTTTAAGTTTTAAAAATTGTTGAAGCCTTTTTTTATAAATTTAAGTAATTAAAAAGAAAAAAATATTAAAAAATGCTAAAAAAATAATTTTCTAAAATAGAGATGTGCTATACTTAAAAGGTAAAAAATAATGAAAAGAGTAATGATATAGTCTAGTAAAATAGATTAAGATTTAGGTGGAATTATGAAGAAGTTAAATAAAGAAAATAATAATGAACTTTTGATGAAGGAATATTTGGAAATTGCTTTGGAAAATAATGATGCAACATATAGCCGACTAAAAACGAATATTACTGGTTTAACCACTAAAGAAGCTAAAAAAAGATTAGAAGAAAGTGGTAAAAATGTCACAATTAAAGAACAGAAAAGAAATGCTGGATATTTTTTTCTGGTTGCATTGAAAGACGAATTCGTTTTAATTCTTATTTTCTTAAGTATTATTAACTTTCTTTTAGGCGACACTTTAGGGTCAATTATTATTTTTGCTATTGCTTTAGTAAGTGCTAGTGTAAGGTTTGCTCAGGATTATTCCATATATAAGTTTAATCAAAAATTAAAAAGTAGTGTGATTTCTAAATGTTTAGTTTTAAGAAATAATAAAGAAGTAGAAATAAATATTACGGATGTTGTTGTAGGAGATATCGTAAAATTAACAGCCGGTTCCATTATTCCTGCCGATATTAAACTACTAGAAGCTAAAGACTTATTTATTAATCAATCTATTTATACTGGCGAAAGCGTTTTAATTGAAAAAAGCGATTTGTTAAGAAACGAAGAAAAGCCCGATTTATTTAATATTTCTAATATAGCTTTGATGTCTTCTAGTGTTGTTAGTGGTCTTGGTACTGGGGTTGTTGTTCGGACGGGAACCCTTACTTATTTAGGAAAAGTTGGCAGTAAAATTAAATTCAATAAAAATAATACTAATTTTGATAAAGGCATTAAAAGTATATCTAAGTTACTGATAAAATGTATGATAGCTGTTTGTTTATTTGTAATAGTAGTTGATGGCCTTATTAAGCATAATTTTAATGAAGCTTTGTTATTTGCATTATCGGTGGCCGTAGGAATTACGCCAAGTATGTTACCGATGATAGTAAATGTTAATTTGACCAAAGGAAGTAAACGCTTGGCTGAAAAGAAAACTTTAGTCAAAAATATTTCTTCAATTCAAAATTTAGGGTCAATCGATATTTTGTGTACGGATAAAACCGGAACTTTAACCGAAAATAGAATAGTTTTGCAACAGTATATTGACGCTAACGGGAAAGAAAATCAAAATGTTTTAAAATATGCTTATCTTAATAGTTTGTATAGTACAGGAATTAAAAATTTAGTTGATAAAGCCATTCTTAGTTATGGTAAATTACACGATATTGATAAGAAAATTGTTAAATATGATAAAATTGATGAAATTCCGTTTGACTATACAAGAAAAAGACAGAGTGTAGTTGTTAAAAATAAGAATGATTATTTAATGATAACTAAAGGGGCTTTAGAAGAAATAATTAGTCATTGCAACTGGGTGCAAGTGGGTGCCAATACTGAAAAACTTGCTAAAGAAAAAATTGAAGATATAAAGGCAAGAGCGCTTGAGATGGCTAGTTTAGGTATGCAAGTTATTGCCCTTGCTGTTAAAAATTCCTATTCTGATAGCAAATTTAATGCTAGTTTTGAAGATGACATGATATTCATTGGCTTTGTTGCTTTCTTAGATCCAGCTAAAAAGGGCGTTAAAGAAACTTTAGTTAACTTGCAAAAAATTAATGTTAAAACTAAAATTTTGACAGGGGATAATCCTTATGCGACTAAAAATATTTGTAATCTAGTAGGCTTGAACGGCGATGAAATTTTGATTGGGAGTGATATTGATAAGATATCTGATGAAGAATTAATACCTAAATTGGATGTTGTTGATGTGTTTGCCAGAATGAATCCAACTCAAAAAGAAAGAATTGTTAGTTTGTACAAGAAATGTGGTCATGTTGTTGGCTACATGGGAGATGGTGTTAATGACGCTCCGTCTTTATCAAGTGCTGATGTTGGTATTTCGGTTAATACTGCTTCTAGTATTGCTAAGGAATCTAGTGATATTATTATTTTACAGCAAAGTCTTAAAGTTGTTTATGATGGTATCATTGAAGGCCGCAAGGTTTATGGTAATATTATTAAATATATGAAAATGGCTTTGAGTGGTGATTTAGGTGATGTTTTCAGTATTATGGTTGCTAGTGTTTTCTTACCATTTTTACCTTTAATTCCTATTCAAATGTTGTTACAAGATTTTATTTATGATTTTTCGCAATTGGGTATTCCTGATGATAATGTGGATAATGAGTTTCTAGAGGCTCCTAAAAAATGGAATGTCAAAAGCATTTCTAGATTTATGATAATCATGGGACTTACAAGTAGTGTAATTGATGTTTTAGCTTTTCTTTTATTCTTATTTGTTTTTAAATATAATACAGTCGAGATGGCTTCTTATTTTCAAACAGCTTG
Source organism: uncultured Bacilli bacterium (assembly GCA_934096595.1). GTDB lineage: Bacteria > Bacillota_I > Bacilli_A > RF39 > UBA660 > CAG-605. Next base: position 9,537 of record CAKOMH010000003.1, read on the forward strand.
GTTTGTTACTTGCCTAATAACAGAATTATCTATTATCTTTAACATTAGGACTTCCAAAATTCCTTTCACCGAATCTAATGCTTCATCTAAGTTAAATATTTTAATTGTTTTTTCTATGATTTTAACTATATTAACACCAATTCTTTTAAGTAAAATTGAAACTTTTGATTTTGTTATTTTACCTGTAAGTTTTTATATATGTTTAATTGCGCTTGTTTTACTTTATTTTCTTTTAGTATTGCTTGTTAAGAAAATTTATATTAAAAAATATGGAGAGTGGCTATAGTGATTAATGAATTGCAAATTAATAAATTGCTTGATAGCTTAGCTAAGTCAAAATTTAGAGGTTCATTTCATTTAAATTCCAAAATGAAGAGCTATGTTTTAGAAAAGGGTTTAAATAAAATAAAGAGTGATGCTTACGATTTAATTAACAAAAGGCTAGCACCTGCTAATCCGTTAAATGATGGTAAACAAACACCAATGCGGCAAGTCCATCCGGTTTTTATTGCCCAACACGCTTGCGGTTGTTGTTGCCGTGGTTGTTTAGAAAGAATACATCATATCCCTAAAAATAGAGAGTTATCTGCTAACGAAATAGATTATATTGTTGAAGTTATAATGAATTGGATAAAAAGAGAAATAGATTAAATAGTATTTTTAATAAATGATATTGGCTTTTGCTAGCATCTTCTTTATTAAATAGGTTGTAAATGCTTTAATTTAAAATTATGCAGTATATAGTGCAGTATATAGTAATGAGGATAATAATAGAAAAAAATCATGATATTGCTTATTAAAGTTATTTTTGTTAGAATAGACTTAAGTGAAGGAGAGTTTTAAGTTTATGAATGGTTTTACAAATCCCATTATTAAAGAGGAAAAAAGTAGACATTTAAAGAATGTGTTTATTGGTTTTATATTATTAGGATTATGTTTAGTGTGTATTATGTGGGGGATATTTGCCTCAAGAGATGCTAAGAATAACATGGTTAGTTTTCATGATGTTATTGTTAATCAGAATAATAAAGAAGATGTTTTAGCCTATGTTGATTCGGATATTTTTCCTTATCTATTTGCTAGTTATGAAAATGCTACTGAAAAGTATTATTTAATTAGAGATAAGGATTATATGTATATTGCTTATATGAGTAATGATGATTATGAGCGCCTCAAAGATGAATCTTTATATACTGATGGTAAAACAGAAAAGTTGGTTGGTGTTTCGACTCTAATACCAACTGATGTTAAGAAGTTAGCTATTGAGACTGTTAATGAATTATGGCCCGATGAAGAAATTACGATGGCTGATTTCGATAACTATTTTGGTAGTGTTTATTTAGATATGACTTCTTCTGAGATTGATGTTGCTTTTTGGCAGATTTTCTTGGCTTTTATTTTTGGCATGATAGGCTTTGTATTTATATTTACGGGTTTAATTTGTAATAAGCGCTTTACAAAAAATATTAAGAGATTATCAATTGCAGAAAAAGCAAAAATTGATGCGGAAACTCTAGATAAAGAGGCATTTTATTATAATAATATTCATTTATATTTGACACCAAATTATGTGATTTTGATGGATAATACCTTTCAAGTTATTCCTTATACTGATTTTTTATGGCTATATAAAATTGAACAACGAGTTAACGGAATAAAATCGACTAATTCAATTATTGGTGTTGCTAATAATGGCAAGACTTATAGAATTGCGGTAGTGCCAGCTTTAACTAAGAAATATATGGAAGTATATGAAGAAGTTTTTGATACTATAGCTAAGAAAAATGAAGAAATGTTAATTGGCTATACAGCTGAAAATTCCAAGATTGTTCGAGAAAAATTAAAAGAAATAAAGGCTGCTAAGAAAAATAAGTAATCCCATTTAGGAAAAAAATATAAAATAAAAACAGAAATTAATAAAAAACTATTTAGCAATTTATTAGAAAATTTGCTAGATAGTTTTTTTCTGTTTTTTAAAGATAGCTAAAAATTAATAAACCAAAAAAGAGCTCTTTGCGAACTCTTAATCATTTGTTGTATTACAACTATCAGCTATAGTAAATGTACGGGAAATACTATAAGTTTTACCATTGTAACTTACATTGTAAGTTATTTTATATTTACCGTTTAGTGATAAATTAATGCGTTTTACTGTTTCATTAGTTTCTATATTAAGAATAGTAGAGTCTAATACTTTTATATCTTCGGTAATGTTATTACCATTAATATCAGTAGCAGTAATAGTTGTATTATCGTTATAGTAAGAATTATTTGTTATACGACTGCGACATTCATCTTTGCTGGAAATTTTTAAAGATATACCATTTGCTGAAGAACCACCAGTTCCTGCAATAATCTTAAGACCAGTAGAAGCATTATCTTTAAATATTGAATAGTTTGCTTTAACGATAAATGTGTAATTAGTACCACCAGCACCTTGATAAGTGTAGTTTGGCTCTTTGGTTTCGCCAAGGAATTGGAGACCATCACCAGTTTGAAGGTAAACAGAATATCTTAATTCGCCAATATATTGATTATTATAAGATAAACGATTTTGGTAATATTTAGAAGGGGAGTATTTATAGTTTTCATTGAAGTATTTTTGTAAGTAATCACTGTTTATAGCATCAGGGGTATTAATTGGATTCCATGATAAGTAAACGGTTGAACCATTTGTGGTTGCTTTCCCATTAGTTGGATTTTCTAATTGCTGGTATCTAAATGATGTTTCAGTTGGTTCGGTACCTTTTTTGAAGATTTCAGTCATACGCATATTTGATGGTGTATAAGCACTTGGTAATTGTAAAGGCACAGTTTCTTTTTCAACTTCAACTTCAATAATACTACTTGGTTTTTCAAAACGCGAATTTTTCTTAAATATCCTTTTACCGATATTATTCATTATATTATTTTTTACACGGTTAGCATTACCCATAGTAGTATAAGTGGTCTTACTTAATTTATCATAGCCATACCATACTGCAATAGAATAATCAGGAGAATATACTAAAGTCCAGTTATCTCTTGAAGGAGTTACTTTAATACCAGCAGCTGCAATGGCATTATTTGGATAAGTAGATGTACCAGTTTTAGCAGCAAGATCAGTACCACTTACAGTGAATGAGCCACCAACGCTATAAGAAGATTTAGCTGTTGTTAACATGCTATTTATCATGTAAGCTGTTGAATCACTCATGACTTTTTCTTTCTTAGGTTTATTTTCATAAACATCATCGGTGTCAATAAATTCTATTTTTGTAAATGAATATGGTTCAATGTAGTAGCCGCCACGAGCAAATGTAGCATAAGCTGCTGATAATCTAACAGCAGAAACGGTATCGAAAGAACCAATTGAATATGATTCGTATAAATCTTTGCCATAATTGATACCCATACTATGAACAAAATTAGCAATTTTATCTTTATCTACAGATTGGAATGCTTGAAGAGCGGGAATATTTCTTGATCTAGCAAGCGCAACGCGCATCGTAAGTTGTCCCATATAACTTCCATCCCAGTTTTTAATAGATTGACCGTTTGAGTAAGACATTGCTTCATCAAAATAATAAGTTCCGGGGGAAGCATTGTTATATTCAATAGCAGGACCGTAATCAAAGATAGGTTTTGCTGAAGAACCGGGTTGGTAAGATTCAGAAGTAGCACGGTTAAATTCTTGAACGCCCTTTTGATTACGCCCACCATAGATACCGCTGATAGACCCGTCATTTACATTGATAACACTCATAGCAACTTGTTCGTCGTCATTTTTCCATTTATTATAGGTATTAGTATTACCAGCTGTATTTAATTCATCCTGAATTGCAGGATCTAAAGTTGTATAAATTTTCATTGGTACCGTAGCGGGATTTTTACCAGTAATTTCTTTAACTTCGGCTTGGACTGTATCAATAAACCATTGATATTTATTTAAGCCATCATCGACATTTAAATTGGTTAAAGATTCAACGGGAATGCTTTTAGCGTCGTTTAATTGTTCTTCAGTAATATAACCGTGACGATACATTAAATTTAAGACCGTATCGCGTCTTGTTGTACACTTTTCAACATTAGTAAACGGATTAAAATCACTAGGGGCATTAAATATTCCGGCTAATATTGCTGCTTCTGGCAAGGAAATATCACGAACGCTTTTACCAAAATATCTTTGTGAGGCTTGTTCGATACCATAAGTATTGTTAGCACCCAACCATGGAGTATTAACATAAAATTCTATAATTTCTTCTTTGGTATATTTCTTTTCAAGTTTAAAGATAGCTAGGTAAATATCGGTAAATTTACGAATGATACCAGCTATTCCGTGGGAGTCTTTACGGTCAGTATAGGCCATACCAACAACTTGCATGGTAATAGTAGAGGCCCCACCAGCTCTAGAGTTACCTTTTAATTGACCAAGAGAAGCTTTAGCAAAACGAGCAATATCAAAGCCGTTATGTTGGAAATATCTAGAATCCTCAGTGGCAATGATTGCATCTACTAAGACTTGTGGTATTTCATCATAAGTTACAAGTTGACGATTTTCTGCTCCAAGACGACCGTATTCTTCACCATTTTTATTATAAAGTATAGAAGAACTAGTGTTATATAATTTATCAGTATCAAACTCAGGGGCCGAAGTAATTATATAAATGATACCAAAAAGGCCTAAAATCATGATGGCAATTAAAACTAACATGATTAAACTTAAGATAATATGTCTACTTTGTCTTTTCCTTTTTTGATGATATGTTTTTTGTGAGTTAATTTTTGTCTTGATATTATTTACATTTCTTTGTAAATTTCTTTTGGAATTATTTATTTTTTTCATAATCCATCTCCTTTATTAATATATCCACCGTTTTAATGTAATCGAGTGGAGGAATAAAACCTTCTTTTATTTTAAGACCGTATTTTTCAATGTAAGCAAACGGAATTGATTTTCGATCGTTACTTTCTAAAAATGCTATAATTTTTTTAGCACCTAGGGTGTAATAAGCACTATTCATCTTAATAATTAAAAAAGCTATTCCTCCATGTTTATCAATTTTCTTGATGTGTTCTAATTGATGTTCGTGAATGTTAGAAAGTGGGAATGCCGTTTTACTAGTTGTTTCTTTAGCATCAAAATCAATGTAGTAGCCTTTATAAATACCGTTGTAATCAAGAGTTGACTGCGTTTTAAAGTAGGCTTCTTTAATGACTTGTTTGTTATTTTCATATCTTACTTTATTAATACCAATTGGTGTGGGCTTTTTATAAATAACAGCAATATCTTTTTCAAGATAATATTTATTAGCTTTATTTAAAAGATTTTCTAAGTCCATCCCGCGATTAGCATAACTTTGCTTGATTTTTGTATATTCCTTTTTTAAACCTGGGTAATTCACTTGCATCACCAAAACAATTATACTATAGTTTGGAATTGTTTTGTAGTTCTTTTTATTAGATTTTCTAATTTAATTGTCAAGTTTAGAAAAGTTTAACTACCAATATTAAATAAGAAAATACTTCGTTTTTAGATGATGCTTATCTTATATGATAATTGTTCGTTTTTACTATTATTTACTTTTTCTACTCTATATAATATAGTATAACTTATTATATAAATTTTCATTATTATATATGTGTATGTTCGTTTAATTTGAAATTGTTCTTATGTGTGTTTCTTTTTTTGATAAAATGTCATTTAAGATATTTTTTTAAAAGACAATTATATATGTTGCTTAAGATTCTCTCGTATGATAGTATATTATTACTGTATTTGTGGAGGTTTAAATATGCAAGAGGTAAGTAAGAAAGAAATACTAATTTCTATAGAAGAACAAAATAAAATAGAAATGTTGTTAAGCAGGATTTTTGAGGGTATACGAGTAGAAGTACAACATGAATTTAATAATAAAGGCTTTAATTCTGATGAAGCCACTATAATATATCGTAAAATGCTAGCAAACTCTGAACTTAATAGTTTAATTAATAAGTTAGTAGAGACAAGAATTAATAATCTTATAAAACAAGCCGGAATTGATGATGAAAAAGTAGAACAAATAAGAAATGATATCTTAATAGCATCTTTAGAAAAATTTTTGAGTGAAAATTCATCACCTAAAACATTCGCTTCTTTCGGTAATTCTTTAAATATAGCCTGTTTAAAATTAACGGGAAAGCAGGATTTATTAGCCAAAAAAGGTATTTCAATAAGAATGATTAATAATATTATAGCTGAATTAAGTTCTAATTTATCTAGCATAACGATTAATATGATTAATAAATTGGCTACACTTGATAATTGCTATGACGCCATTTTTAATAAAACTATAGCATCTTTAACTCTTTGTTTAGAATGTAAAGAAAATGAAAATCATTACCTCACTGATTATGTTGGGGCGTTAAATGAGATTATAGAAAACAAGTATCGTGAGGAATATAAAAAAACAATTCAAACGGCTTACAAAACGCTAAGAAAAGAAAAATTAAAAAAATGTAGAAAAACTAAAGATTTTGTATTAAAACGAATTTCTGCAGATGTTGCTTATAGTCGTGCATTAGAAGTTTGCAACACAAAAATAAAAAAATCATATCTTGGATTTAATAAAAGTGATGATTGTTGTTTTAAGATTTCTAAAAAAGATATTGTCAGCAAAAATGTTTCAGATGCTTTGAAAAGTAAATTAGATGTTTATACATTTATTTCTAATCTCGGAAGAAAACCTTTGACCTTAGAAGAAATAAAGGCAGTTGAAGAAAAGGTGCATAATTACGAGATTAAAAATTTTGATGAGGCTGCAGCAATTTTACTTAATTTAAGAAGAAAAGATAATAGTGATAACAATGATAAATAATCATAAAGTTATATATTGGAAAATTAACAGATATTTTTTAATGATAATTATTAAGAAATAACTGCTTTTTTTAAAACTTTTATGGTAAAATAATTGATGTGCAAAAGCAAGAAGAAACTTAAGAGGTGTTTTATGTTAAAAATAGAAAATTTATGTTTAAAAGTTGAAGATAAAGAACTTTTAAATAACTTTAATTTAAGTATTAAAGATGGGGAAATTCATGCTATCATGGGGCCAAATGGGATTGGTAAATCAAGTATTTGTAAAGCGATAATGGGTGATAGTAAATATGAGATTACCAAAGGCAAGATTTTATATAATGATATAGATATGAAAGATATGGATACTACTACCAGAGCTCAAAAAGGAATAATGTTAATCAATCAAAGCCCTCTAGCTATCGAAGGGGTAAGCAATGCTGATATGCTTAGAATGGCACTAGCTAATAGAGAAGGACATTCGGTTGATTTATATAAATTTAATAAAAAAATTCAAGAAGTTTGTAAAAGACTAGATATTCCGGCCTCATTTATTCATCGTAGCATTAATGATGGTATGAGTGGTGGGGAAAGAAAGAAAAATGAGCTTATGCATCTTTGGATGTTAGAACCAAGTCTTATTATTTTAGATGAACTTGATAGTGGTCTTGATGTTGATGCCTTAAAGGTTTGTGCTAATTCTATTATGGAGTATTATCATGAAAAAGAAGAAAAAGTAAGTATTCTAATCATAACTCATCATAGTAATATTTTAGATATTATTAAACCCAACTATGTTCATATTATTAAAGATAAACATATTAGCTTTACGGGTGATATAAATACGGCAAAAAGAATCGAAGAAAATGGTTTTAATCTAGATTTAGGACAAATGATGTAAGGAGTTTTTAAAAATATGAATAAATTATTAGTGAAAGACAGCATTGTAAATATTAAGGATTCCTTATGCAATTTAGATATTAAAACCAGTGATTTAACATTGATAATTAGTGGCAATGTTTGTATAAATGACTATGATAATAACAGTGATTTAAACTTAAAAATACTTATGGAAAAAAGTAGCCATTTACTTTATAATCGTTATAATGAAGATATTAGAAAATTTAATTTAGACATCGAATTAACAAATGCTTCCTTTGTGGAATTTAATTATAGTCTAAAAACTAATGGCGAAAGTAATATTACATTAAATGCCAATGTAGCAGGAGATGACAATGTTTCGAGAATTAACTTTCATGGCGTTACAGATAATGAAGGGGTAATTAAAAATATTGCTACTTCTAAAGTCGATGAAAAGACCCAAAATAATGAAGTTTTAGAAAATTTACGAATTATTACTTTAAATGATGCCGAAAACATGATAGTACCTAATCTTTTAGTGCGAAGTGATGGTGTCAATGCTATTCATAATACAACCATTAGTACGGTTCTTAAAGATTATTTGTTTTATCTAAATAGTAAAGGAATAAATAATAAAGAAGCAACTAAGTTAATTGTTGATGGTCTTTTAAAGAGTAATTTAAAAGAAAATAATTAGATTAGGAGGTGCTTATATGCACAGAGAGGATTTTCCTTTCCTTTTTAATAATATAACTTATTTGGATAATGGGGCGACTACTTTAAAGCCTATGACCGTGGTTAAAAAAATAGAGGAGTATTATACTGATTATACGGCTAATGCCCATAGAGGAGACTATAAGACTTCTTTAAAAGTTGATACCGAATATGAACTGGCTCGTAACAAGGTGCAAAATTTTATTAATGCTAAAAGTAGAAAAGAAGTTATTTTTACGAGTGGAGCTACCGAGTCTTTAAACTACATTGCTACTGGCTTTTTTTCTAATTTATTGGAGCCTGATGATGAAATCTTGATTACTAAATCGGAACATGCATCTAATGTCCTACCTTGGTTTCGTTTAGCTAAAGAATTAAATTTAAAAGTGAATTATATCCCTTTAGATAGCAATTATTATGTTACCGTTCAAAATGTTTTAAAAAGTATCACTCCCAAAACAAAAGTCATTGCTCTTGCTCAAGTTACTAATGTTATTGGTGATTTGCGACCAATTAAAGAAATAACTAAGATAGCTCATGACCGCGGTATTTTTGTTGTAGTCGATGGTGCGCAAAGTGTTCCTCATATGAAGATTGATGTTCAAGATTTAGATTGCGACTTTCTAGCTTTTTCAGCCCATAAACTATGCGGTCCTACAGGAGTAGGCGTTTTGTATGGGAAAGAAGAACTTTTAGAAGCAATGGAACCTATTAATTTAGGTGGCGGCATGAATGAGTCCTTTGATGATGTTAATGATGTTTATCTAAAGAGTTTACCAACCAGACTAGAAGCTGGAACCCCTAATATTGCAGGTGTTATTGGTCTTGGAGCAGCAATCGATTATTTACAGCAAATTGGTATGGATAACATTTTAGAGCATGAAAGAGAATTACGCCATTATTTAGTAAGTAAATTAGTGGACATTAAACATATTGACATAATTAATTTAGAATCAGATACGGGAATTGTAGCCTTTAATGTTGATGGCATTTTCTCCCAAGATGTAGCTGTTTATTTAGATAAATATAATATTTGTGTTCGGGCTGGTAATCATTGTGCTAAAATTTTAAAAGATGCCGTGGGGGTTAAAAATACTTGTCGTGTTAGTTTGTATTTTTATAATACAAAAGAAGAAATTGATCGTTTAGTGGAATTATTAAGTGATAAAAATAGAATATTAAAAGAGATGATATAAATGGATAATGAATTAAGAAGAGAAATAATAATGGATAATTATATGTATCCCTATAATAAAGAAGTACCAAGTGATAAAGAAACCTTTATAAAAGTAAATTCTAATAATGAGTCTTGTATAGATAACATTGATATATATTTAAAAATAGAAGATGATACTATCAAAAAAATTTATTTTGATGGGGAAGCCTGTGCTATTTCCACATCAGCTACATCAGTAATGATAAAACTATTAGAAAATAAAAAAATTAGTGAAGTCTTAGAACTATGTGCTGCTTATGAGACCATGATAGAAGATGGGACAACGAATGAAAATTTAAGCGAAGCTTTAGCTTATAATGAGATATATAAACAACAAAATCGTAAACATTGTGCCCTGCTTCCTTGGCTTGGTTTAAAAAAAGCTTTAGAAAAATACGAAAGTTCTTTAAAATAGTAAGTCTTTTTCCTATAAAAGGGTAATAATTAATTTCAGAAATGAGATTAATTGTTATCCTTTTTTAAAAACCTAAATTCTTGTATTCTTAAAGTTTTGTATTTAGTTTAAACTTTTTAAAATGAAATGCTTACTAAGTAATGGTAATTTTTATTGGCAAGAAGTTTAATTCATATTATAATTAATTTAAGGTCTGGTGGTTAGTTGTGATATTAGAAAATTTAGGGTTAACGGAAAAAGGTATTAATTATTTAACCGCTATAAGTTATCGTTTTACATCTGGCAATATTTATGGTCTAATTGGCGATACTAGTGTTAATGTTCTTGCCCGAGTTTTATGCGGATTAATTAAAGAGTCAACTGGCAAAAGAATTGTAGACCATCAAGAAAATATTAGCTTTTTTCTTAATGATATGCAGTTTTTAGAAGATTTTAATATATTAGAGACTATAGAAGATATAAATTCTAAAAAATTAGATAAGACCAAACTTAATGATTTATTGTTAAGACTTGATTTACTTGGGGTATGTAAATTTAAATTAAATAAATGTCCCAAAGAAGTTATAAAAAAGTTAGGGATACTTTGCACATTAATAACAAATAATAAAATTATTTTGATTGAAGATGCTTTTAAAGATTTAACGGCTAGTGATATAGATAGGGTAAAAGATTTATTCTTCTATTTAAAAAATGCTGGTTATTTAATTGTTTTAACTAGTCGAAATAAGGAAGAGTTTAACTATTTTGCTGATAAGATTCTAAAAATCGAGAAAGGAAGCTTATATGAAATATTTTAAGAAAAATAAGCGCTTGATTAACTGTTGTATTTTAATAATTATCGTCTATTTTTTAAGTACATATGATATTTTAAGTGGTATAACTTCAAGAAGTGGAAGCTATTTTTGGCAAGTTGATAAGTCGATTTTTGGTAGTCTTAGCGATGTTTTAAAGACTTTAAATAATTTTAGTTATCTTAGTAAAGGAATTTTGTCAGGGGTTATTGTTTATCTTGGTAGTGCTTATCAGATTGTTAGGGAAAATAAAAACTATGATTTGTTTTTTCAAGAAAGAGGTCTTTTTAAAACTTACTTAAAAAACTGGGCGTATAGCTTTAAAATTTTAGCTGTAATTATGATGGGCTTTACAATATTTTTTAGCTTTTTTTGTGAAATGAGACCGGTAGATATTTTGACTTTAGTTCTTCTTTTAATTAATATGTTTTTATATGTTGTTTTTCTTAATGAAATAGCATTAATTTTAAGAAGAAAAGTAAGCTTACTTAATAATACTCGTTACTTAGTAGAGGCGATAAGCTTTAGCACAATTCTCGTAGAAATATGTTTAACAAGTCGGGATTTTAGCTTGTTTTTTAGTCCGACAATAGTAAATACCTTGATATTAGGAGGCATAAATTTACTTTTCTATGAAATAATTAAGAAAAATGCTTATTTAAAGCGAAAATATAATTGCCTTTATATTACTTATGGTATAAAATAAAATGCCATTGGTGATGTTATGCAAGAAACAAAAGATTTTTTAGAATTTGATAAACCGTTGCGAGAATGCTATTTAAATCTAAGCGATGAACAGTTTAAAATAGTAATGGCAGGTTTAACCGAAACAGAGTTGAAAATATTAAAATTAGTATATGGCGATGAATATTTAGTCGTTAATAATGTCCAACTAAGAGAAAGTGAGATTAAACTTTTTATTAATGTTTTAAAAGAAAAAATACCTAGACGCGTAAATTTAGTTTTCTTAAATAGTCAAAGATGTGAAAAAAGGCGCCAAAATAACGAAAAAAACTCGAAAAGAAAAAATGAAAATTTTAAATCAGTTCCTAAAAATATATTTGCTTATTTTGAAAAATATGAGAAAAGACAAGTCTTAAGAGCTATTTTACGATTAAAACCAACTGATTATCAGTTTTTAAGAAGTTTATGTAACAATAATTTAATGAATCCTATTGATATAAGAGGTTATCACAATTTTCATAGTGATCTTTATTATAAGATTCAAAGAAGAATTCTTTGTCCCGAAAGATATCCTATAAGAATTATTGGTAATATGGAAAAAGAAGTTCTAAGTGAAGAGACAAGAGTTAGTATTCTTAACTTTTTAGATAGTCCAATTTATCAAGAATTATTAAGTGTTTTTAGTGGTGAAGAAGCCATTTTTTACGCTATGCAAAAGGGCCTTATTGATGGCATCGAATTTAATACAGATATGATAATGGCTGCTTTAGATTTAGAAGAGATAGAAATTAGTGATTTATCTCACGATATTTCATTAAAAATCCAGACTAAAATGGGAGCAAGAATATTAAAACATTAGAAAAGAATCGCAAAAAGTCTAAACTTTCTTGCCTATAGCGTTTAAAAGTAATATAATATTTTTATTATTACTAGAAGGGATTTATATATATGATAGATATTAAATTAATTAGAGAAAATAGAGAATTAGTAAAAGAAAATATCAAAAAGAAATTTCAAGATGAAAAGTTACCTTTAGTTGATGAAGTTTATGATTTTGATATTAAGGTAAGAGAAACTCAAACTAAAAAAGATGGTTTGAAAGCTGAAAAGAATAAATTAAGTGGACAAATTGGTCTTTTAATGCGTGATAAAAAGCAAGAAGAAGCAAACAAAATTAAAGAACAAATTAAAGAAATGGATACAGAAATTGCTACTTTAGAAGAAGAACAAGTAAAGTTAAGTAGTGAGATCCGTAAACGCATGTTAGTTATTCCTAATATTATGGACGCATCGGTTCCTATTGGAAAAGATGATTCTTTCAATGTGGAAGTAGAAAGATTCGGCGAACCTAAGGTTCCCGATTATGAGATTCCTTATCATGCTGATATTATTGAAAATTTAAATGGTATGGATAAGGTTTCAGCTGGAAGAACTAGTGGTGAGGGTTTTTACTATTTAATAGGGGATATAGCAAGACTTCATGAAGCAATGCTTGCTTATGCTAGAGATTACATGGTTAATAAAGGATTTACTTTCTGTATTCCACCATTCATGATTCATTCTGATGTTGTAACTGGAGTTATGTCATTTCCAGAAATGGAAGCCATGATGTATAAAATTGAAGGAGAAGATTTATACTTGATTGGAACCTCAGAACATTCAATGATTGGCCGTTTTAAAGACCAAATTATTAAAAAGAGTGATTTACCAATTCGTTTAACTTCTTATTCACCATGTTTCCGCAAAGAGGGGGGCTCTCATGGTTTAGAAGAAAGAGGATTATACCGTGTTCATCAATTTGAAAAGCAAGAAATGATTGTTTTATGTGAACCAGAAGAATCAATGGATTATTATAATCAAATGTGGAAATATACCGTTGAAATATTTAGAAACATGGATGTACCTGTTCGTCAACTAGAATGTTGTTCTGGCGATTTAGCTGATTTAAAAGTTAAATCTTGTGATGTTGAGGCTTGGAGTCCTAGACAAAAGAAATATTTTGAAGTTGGTTCATGCTCTAATTTAGGAGATGCTCAAGCAAGGCGTTTGGGTATTCGTGTTAAAGGCGATAATGGTACATACTACTTACATACATTAAACAACACTTGTGTTGCTACCCCAAGAGGCCTTATTGCAGTTGTTGAAAATAATTATCAAGCTGATGGTAGCATCAAAGTACCAAAGGTATTACAACCTTACATGGGTGGTTTAGAAGTAATTAAACCTAAAAATAAATAATTAAAATGTTAAGACTGTTAAAATAAAAAATTAATGGTCTTTTTATTTTTCTTTATAAAAGTTATTGTCGTAGTAAAAATAAAGATTACATCATTGCCGTTATTGATAAAAAAATTAGGAAAATTTTAAAAAAGAAGAAAGTAATTAAAATCTTGAAATTAAAAAAAGTAATCTAGGTTTAAATAAGTTAAAGATTATGTTAGTAATCATCAAAATATAACTAGAAAATTAGTATTAAATGCAAATAATATTTAATATTAAAAATTAAGAAGATGACTTTTTTAGATAAAAATGTTAGAAAATAGTCTTAAAATATAAAAAATATTAGTCTAAAACACAAATAATTGTTTCAAAATAAAAATGTTATGGTATACTAAGCTAGTAATTAAAAAAAGTTTTGATTAAGAAGTAGTAATAAACCAAAAAACTTTTTAAGAGAGTAATTCTAATAGCTGAAAGGAATTATAAAAGTAGGGTTTATGAATTCACCTTAAGAACTGGAGTAATCCCGCAAATATTTGCGTTATCAAAAAAGAGTATAAATTAAGGTGGTACCACGATTCTTGCGTCCTTTAGGGAGGTAAGAATTTTTTTAGTTAAAACTTTAAAAGAAGGGAATAAAAATATGCAAGAAAAGTTAAAAAATATTAAAGAAACTATTGCTTTAAATTTGCAAAGTATTAAAGATCTTAATGCTTTAGCAGAATTAAAAAATAAGTATTTATCTAAAAAGGGAGAAATATCTAGTTTACTTGCTAATTTAGGTAGCATGGATATCGAAGAAAGAAAAACTTATGGTAGTTTAGTGAATACTTTAAAACAAGAAGCTACTAAGTTAATTAGTGATAAAGAAATAGAAATAAAACAAGAAATATTAAATAAAAGATTAGAAAGTGAAGATATTGATATTAGTTTACCAGCCACTAAAATTCCCGTGGGGTCGCCTTGTATTTTGGAAAAGTTAATTCTTGATGTAGAAGAAATATTTATGAGTATGGGTTATGATGTAGTTGATGGACCTGAAATTGAGCTTGATAAGTATAACTTTGAAATGTTAAATTTACCAAAGGGGCATCCGGCCAGAGAGGCTCAAGATACTTTCTATGTTAAAGGAGAAGAATCACTTTTAAGAAGTCAGACTTCACCCGTACAAGTAAGAACAATGTTAAAAGGAGAAGGCAAAAAACCAATTCGCGTAATTTGCCCAGGGAAGACTTATCGTCGTGATGATGATGATGCAACGCATTCTCATCAGTTTACCCAGATTGAGGGTTTACTAGTTGATAAAAATATTTCTTTAAGTGATTTAAAGGGAACAATTGATTTAGCGGCTAAGAAATTATATGGTATTGATACCAAAACCCGCTTTCACCCCAGTTATTATCCATTTACCGAGCCATCAGTGGAAGTTGATATTACTTGTTGCAATTGTCATGGTACAGGTTGCAATGTTTGTAAACAAACGGGCTGGGTTACTGTTTGTGGGGCGGGAGTAGTTCATCCTAATGTATTAAAAATGGCTGGGTATGACCCAAGCGAGTGGAGTGGTTTTGCCTTCGGCTTTGGTGCTGAACGATTAGCCATGATTAAATATGATATTAACGATATTCGGGTATTTTATAATAATGATTTAAGAGAAGTTAAAACATTTGATAGAAAGGAAAAAGAAAATGATTAGTTTAGAGTGGGTTAGTGATTATATTGATATTAAAGACCAAGATTTAAAAGAACTAGCTGTAAAAATTACAAAAGCTGGTATTAATGTTGAAAAAGTTATTTCTAATAATATAGAAAATGTAGTAATTGGTGAAGTTGTAAGTTGCACCCTACATCCTAATTCTGACCATATGCATGTATGCCAAGTTGATGTGGGAAAAGAGAAAAATGTTCAGATAGTATGTGGGGCTTCTAACATTAAGGCAGGTATTAAAGTAATTGTAGCTTTAGACGGTGCTAAACTACCGAGTGGAGTTATTAAAAATACCCAATTACGCGGAGTTACTTCTAACGGTATGATTTGTGCTTTATGTGAAGTAGGCTTAGAAGAAAATACAAAAGAAAACTATGCCAAAGGAATCTTTGTTGCACCAAGTAATTTAAAAAATGGAGCTCCAGCAATACCTGCTTTAGGTTTAGAAACTACTTTATATGAATTAGACATTCATAAACATCGTAACAATGACTGCTATTATCATATTGGTTTTGCATATGAGATTGCGGCAATTTTAAATCGTAAAGTTACTTTACCAGATATGACTTATAAGACTAGTAATGATGATGTAAATAAGCAAATCTTTGTAGAAGTAGATACACCTAAGTGTCCATATTATACTGGGCGTATGGCAACTAATTTAACAATTAAAGAAAGTCCAAACTTTATTAAGAAAAGATTACTTGATGCTGGAATGCGTCCAATTAACAATGTCGTTGATATTTCTAACTATGTCATGTTGGAATTCGGTCAACCACTACATTTTTTTGATAAAGATACTTTAGGAGAAAAAATCGTTGTTAGAAACGCTTGGGAAGAAGAAAAATTAGTTACTTTGGATAACAATGAGCGAACTTTAAAAACTAGCGATATCGTTATAACTGATGGGAAGAAATCTATTTGTCTTGCTGGCGTTATGGGAGGCTTAAATACTGAGGTAACTGAGAGTACAAAGAATATCTTTATTGAAGCGGCTATTTTTGATAATATTAGCATTCGTAACACGGCTAATCGCTTAAATTTAAGAAGTGAAGCTTCTATTCGTTATGGTAAAGGCTTATCTTATGAATATACTAATTATGCTTTAGATAGAGCTTGTCATTTATTAGAAAAATATGCTAATGCTACTATTTTAAATGGTACTGTTGTTTATGATAAATTAGATAAGACACCTAAGGTTGTTACTTTTAAAGAAGATGATATTAGTAAACTCTTAGGTATTGATATTAAACCAAAAGATATTGAACATGAACTTGATAGATTAGAATTTCCTTATGAATTTAATAATAATAGTTTTACAGTAACTATACCAAGTAGAAGATTAGATATTGATCCTAATGTTAATGATATTGCTGAAGAGATTGTTCGTCTTTATGGTTATGAAAATTTGGCTTGTACTTTACCAAAGGTAGAAATAAAACAAGGCGAATACAAAGGCGATGTTAAGTATCGTAAAATTATTGCTAGTCGTCTTCGCTCCTTAGGTCTTACCGAGACAAGAACTTATACTTTAACCTCACCTAGTATGGCTAGTACCTTTAATTACGAAGGCAAAACCCACTTAAATTTACCTAATCCAATGAGTATTGATAAGTCAGTTTTGCGTACCTCTTTAATTCCTAGTATGCTAAATGTCTACAATTATAATAAGGCTCGTAAAGTAAATGATATGTTCCTTTATGAAATTAGTAAGACTTATGATGTTAATTTTGAAGAAGAAAGTAAGATTGCTATTTTAATGAAAGGCAATTACATTCTTAATGAAGCTACTAAAGTTAATGTGAAGTGTGATTTCTATTTGATTAAAGGAATTGTAGAAAACTTACTTGACTATTTAGGCTTTGCTGGTAGATATCATTTTGTTAAAGCCGAAGTTGATAGTATGCATCCCAAAAGAAGTGCTAAAATTTATTTAGACGATACATTCTTAGGCGTAATAGGTGAAGTTCACCCAAGTTTATGCAAAGAAGAGATTTATGTTTGCGAGATTTCTTTAAATAAATTAATGCAAGAAATAAAACCACTTAAGTATGTTGCCGCTTCCATTTATCCAGAAATCGTTAAAGATGTGGCTTTCGTAGTTGCTAAGAATTTACCCGTTGAAGAAATAATGACAGAAATTAAAAAGGTGGGTAAAGAAATACTTACTAATATTAGTATCTTCGATGTTTATACAGGACCAAATGTGTTAGAAAGTGAAAAATCAGTGGCCTTCAAATTAACATTCCAATCTAATGATCGTACTTTACAAGAAGATGAAGTTATGGCTATCTTTAATGAGATAATGACTATCGTTAAAACTAAGTTTAATTGTAAGGTTAGAGATAATTAATGAATATTTCTTTAGAAAAAGTCGAAGCATTTAGAAAACTAGTTGCCGATAATTCTAATTATACGAAGTTATGCTCAAAAGAAGAAATAGAAATATTAAAAAAGCATTATAGTAAGCCAGTTTCTAAACAGAAATATTTAAAGACTAAATCTAAGTATTTAAAAGCTGTTTTAAATTTTTATAAAATGTATGATTTAAAATACTATGCAATTCTTATGGCTAACATGAATAAAAATATTATCATGAAACCTGAAGGAAAAACCATTTCCAATTTGGATATTAATAAAACTTTTATAAATATAAAGAATGATGATAGCGACCTGTTTCGGTTAGTTCATGAGTTGGCTCATTTTGTCGATTTTAAATTACATAAAGATATTATTAATAGTAATGCTTATTATTCTTTTTTGCCAGAGACTTTTAGCTTTTATATAGAAAAAGAGTTTATAAAACTAGTTGGTTTAAAGTATGAAAGTATTGTTAAAATTAGACAGAATAATCATTATCTAGCTATGCAAGAAAAACTAAATAATTTATTGTTAATGCAAAAATATGAAAAATATTATTTAGAAAATGGAAGTTTGCCGCCCGATCTTGAGATTAGTGAAGTTCAAAAAATTCTTGACTTAAAGCTTAAAAATGTAATTAATAATATTTTAGGCTATTTAATTGGTGATGTTGTATCTGATTATTTAGTTCAAAATAATATAAGATTAGAAGAAGAGTTTTATCCTTATGTATTTAATAATTATCATGCAATAATAAAAAAATTAGAATTAGAATAAGTATCTTTGATGGTACTTTTTCTTTTCTTTAAAACTAAGATTATGCTATAATGACTTAGGAGAAGTTATGGATACAGAAAAAATTGGACAATTAATAAAACAAATACGCAAAAATAATCATTTAACCCAAAAAGATTTAGCTCTTAAGTATAATATAACTTATCAAGCAGTTTCTAAGTGGGAAAATGGCAAGAATATTCCCGATATTAGTTTGCTTAAACAAATATGCGATGATTTTAATATAGATATTAATTCTTTTTTAAATGGCGATTATGTTGCAAGTAACGAAAATTTGGGAAAGCAAGATAATGAATCAAAGACTAAAACTTTTAGTACGAAAAAGAAAAGAGTAGTGCTAATAGTATTGGCTTTAGGAATTATTTTAATTACAACTACGGTAAGTTTTGCATATTTAAAAAATAGGGGGAACAATTTCGAATTTAAAACTATAAGTAGTGATTGCAATAATTTTACGATAACAGGATCGGTTGCTTATAATGATATAAAGAGCGCTATCTATATTGCAAATATAAATTATTGTGGTGGGGTTGATGATACTTTGTATAATAGTATTGAATGTGTTTTGTATGAGAAAAATGGTAATCTTGAAAATAAGATATCCCAAGTAGTGATAAAAGATGAACAGCCTAAAAAGTTAGAAGAATTATTGAAAAATGTGTCTTTTAATATTGATAATTATGTTCATAAGTGCAAAGAATTTCAAAACCATGAGTTACATGTTGAAATAAAAGCTACCCGTAGTGATAAAAAGACCAAAACATATAGTGTTCCTTTAACGATGAATAATGTTTGTAGTGATAAGTGATAAAAAGTATTACTTGTCATTTTCTTTACTTAAATTTAACAAAAAAATGTCAAACTTTAGAATATTTTGACAATTTTTATGAATTTTATTGTCAAGCAATATTTAAATATGCTACTATTATAATAGGTGATAGATAGTATGAATATGGTAATGATAATTGCAAGAAATTTGTTAGAATATTTTAACTCTTTAAATACTTATGACATTATTTTTATAGGGGCAAACATTTTACTGATGATGTTACTAGTAACATTTGTTTATGTTTTAAAATTTAAAGACAAGAAACAAGAAGCAATTAATATTAATACTGCCTGTGTTGATGATAGTGATATTTCTTTAGAAGCGTTGACTACTAAACTTCAAGAAAATACGGCCGTTGTCAGAACTGATTTGACAAAATTTGAAAATGAAGAGGAAACTAAGGCTATAATTAGTTATGATGAGTTAGTTAATACTCAAAGTATTCCTGTTTTAAAATATAAAAATGAAGAAGAGATTAATGGTTTATTAGTTCGTGCCATTGATGTTAATAATTTAATTGAAACAATGGATCCTAAACCAATTAGTCATCCTGCTGTTTATAATGCAAATAAAGAAAAGAAATATGCTGCTATTAGTAAATTAAAAGAAGAAGAGTTACTTTTGAGTTTAAAGAAATTAAATAATATGTTAGAAAAATAAGATAATTAAGAAGTGCTAAGTAAAAAATTAAAGCAATTAAGGAAATCAGAGCTTATAAACGGGCTCTGTTTTTGCGTTAAAAGAGCTGGAATTCGGTTATTAAAAGTGAAAGTTAAATAAAAATTAAGCCTTTTAAGGGCCAAAAATTGATATTTTTAGACAATACCATCTAAAATTGACTGAAAATAGGGCAAAATTTGATTGACAAAGGCCAAAACATTTGATAATATTAAGTCCCAATGGTAAATAACATCAATTATGTGTGTTGCAAGTGATATAGGGCAAAATTTGACAAATGTAAACTTTTGTGCTATAATTACAGGTATCAAAGGGTTTTTAGGGGGAATTGGTTATGAAAGGTTTTGTTTTAGATTATACAAACGAAAATGAGTATCACAAACTAGAAAGAGCATTAAAAAAATATAACATGCTTGCTTATAAGAAATTAAATTTTGAATATTATCCTGATTTGAGGGATGGTAAATTTGTTGGTGAATTAGTTTCTCAAAATAAGAGTAAACACACTAAGACTTATGAGTTGAAATTACCTAGTGATAGAAAATTTGCTCAAATTCATGGTGATGTCAAGTTACATTATGTTGTATACGAACAAGAAGAAATTGTTATGTTGGATACTATTACACCATCAAGTATTTTACTTGAAGGACATCAATCGGAGCTTGCAACATATAAAGGTGTTATGATATCTAAAGAAAATGCTTCAAAAGACATGTTTAAAATTGATTTATTAAATATGTTACAAAATAATAAGTAGTGATACTTATTTTTTTTAAACTTTTTGGCAAAAAAACATTGCAAGAGGCAAGTATTTATGGTATATTTAATTAGTCGAAAGAAATGAATGGACCCTTAGCTCAATCGGTTAGAGCAATCGGCTCATAACCGATGGGTTGTAGGTTCGAGTCCTACAGGGTCCACCATTCTTTAATAATCGCGGGTATGGCGGAATTGGTAGACGCACTAGACTTAGGATCTAGCGGAGAGATCCATGGGGGTTCAAGTCCCTTTACCCGCACCATATAAGATAAATAAGTCCCATATTAGGGCTTTTTTTATTGCCTTTTTTTGAACATTAGGATTATAAACCTAATTAAGGATAAAATGAAATTTTAAAATAGAATAAATTAAAAAGCAAATAAAAAAAGATAAATAATTAGAAGCCAAAAGCAATGGAATTCATATTATTTATCCTTTTTTCCTCATTACGAAAAACTATTTCTAATACATCCTTTTCAGGTAGTTTAGTAAGAATAGTGTGCAATCTTTCAAACTCGATTTTAGCCGTTTTATAATTAGGGTAGATAACTACTAGTTTATAGGTCTTTTCCTCTTTACTATTAGCAATATCTAAATAAGAAATATATTTAGTTTTAAAAAGTGATAGAGAGATTTTACTTAAATTAATTTTAAAAGTAAAATTAGCCGTTTGCCATTTATAATTTTTTATATTATCCAAGCGATATTTATTTAAACATATGCGGTGATAAAAAAACTCCCTCTTACAAAAAGAATCAAAATACTTATCAAAAAATATAGTTATGCGGTCGTAATAAGGACCCTTATGATAGGCCGTTTCATAGCGAATATAAATTTCTGCTAGTTTGTTTTCTAATTCTTCAAAATGCTTAAACACATTTCCAGCATCACTATTAGAAGTGATTTTATAATAATTTAAATTTATCAATTTAAAGTTGCCAATTAAAACTCATATTGAGTTTATGAAAAAAAAATTAAGAAGTCAAGTAAAATAGATTAAAAATCTCAAAAAATTTTATTATGAAGTTTTTGACTGCCAAGATTAGAAAGAAATCTTTTTCTTTTCTAAAGTTTAGGATTATGATATAATTTTTTTGGAGATGAGTCTTATTATGAAAGAAAATACCAAAAGAAAGCTTATTAATTTTATTTTTACAATTTTTACATGTTTTATTTTATTTGGAGGAACTGTTTTAGCAGAAGATGTATCAGATTTAAATTTTTGCAATGCTAACGGGGTGAAATTGGCCTTAAAAATAGTGGGATATGCTATTTATGTTGTTAAAATTATTATTCCTATCGTTTTAATTGTTTATGGAATTATTGATGTAACTAAGGCTGTTTTTGATGCTAAAGATGGTTTGCAAAAAAATTTAATTCAATTTGCGAAGAGATGTATTGCGGCAGTTTTAATTTTTATTGCCCCAAGCGTTATCAATGGTCTTTTCAAACTGGTTATTAAAGATGACGATGCTGGTTATGACTACGAAAATGAAACGACGAAAGGTTCTTATAAAATGTGCTTTACTTGTCTTTTTGACCCAACAAATGAGGGGGACGACGGTTGTAAAGTTGAAAAATATGGACAAAAATAAATTTTTGCTGGAGAAATTATGTATTTAAAAGTAATGGAAATATTTTTATATTTTATTATAGCTAGTTTTCTTGGCTATGCGATGGAAGTGATTAAATGCAGTATTAACTATAAAAAATTAGTTAATCGTGGTTTTTTATTCGGACCCATTTGCCCAATTTATGGCGTTGGTTTTCTTTTAATTACTTGGCTTTTGACTAAATATCAAAACGATTTAATAATTTTGTTTTTGATGGGAGCTTTAATAACAAGTGCCATTGAGTACTATACTAGTTATATTTTGGAGGTAATATTCCATAATCGCTGGTGGGATTATTCATATCGCAAGGATAATATCAATGGCCGTATTTGTTTAAAAAATTCTTTATTATTTGGTCTTGGTACTTGTATTGTAATTAGAATGATAAATCCTTTAATGCTAAAATTTCGAGGTCTTTTTAGTGATAAATTTATTATTATAACGGGAACGATAATTTTAATCATTTTTATTTTAGATATGATATTTTCATGTATAATTGCTTATAATCTTCGCCATCGTATTATTATTGCTGAAGAATTAAAAAGTGAAAAATTAAGAATGATTCCTACTTTAATAGAGAAAAAATATAAAAAAGAAATATCTCGTTTAAAATTTGTTCGTAACCGATTATTTAATGCTTTCCCAGAAATCGAAAAGGATAATAAGAAGGAACAAGAGTTAATTACGAAGATAAAAACAAAAGAAAAAGATATGACTAAAAAGTGTCAAAAAAGTGTAAAGAAAGTTAAAAAAATGCAAAAAAAGTCAAAAAAATGACTTTTTTTTAAAATTTTTGAAGGAAATTGGGCATGACTCTCCAATATATATAATTAGGAGGTGTAATTAAATGCACAATTTTGTAACAATACAAAATGATGTAAATGATTGTGGCCCAGCAGTTATTTATAGCTTACTAAAATATTATAAGGGTTATGTTTCCATGGAAAAAATTAGGCTAGATACCAACTTAGATAAGGAGGGAACAACAGCATACGATATTGTATTAACTTTGAAAAATTATGGTTTTGAGGCCAATGGTTTAAAGTTAAAAGTAGAAGATTTAAAAGAAGTATCTAGACCAATGATTTTGCACTTGAATTATAGTCATTATGTTTTACTTATAAAAGTGAAAAAAGATACAGCCACTATTATGGATCCAAGTAAAGGTTTAATTAAGATGTCTTTATCTGAGTTAAATAATGTTTGGAGCGGGGTTGCCATTACGGCTATGCCCAGTAATGCCATTATCAAAATGGATAAGTCAACATCGTTATTAAGCTTACTAAAAAAACTGATTAGAGAAAATAAAAAAACAGTAATAGTAATTGTGATTTTAGAAATTTTCTTAAACATTTTAAGTTTGATGCTAAATTATTACTTACAATTTTTAATTAGCTTTTCTAACTATTTAAAAGTATTATTGTTATTTTTAGTGCTTACGATATTAAAAATAATAATCGAATGTAATCTTGCTACATGGACTTTGTCTTTAAGTCGCAACATTGATTATCTTTTGCAGAATAGTTATATTAAACATTTCTTACACCTTCCGCTTCCTACTTTAGAGGGAGCAACATCAGGAAGAACTTTAAAACATATCCAAGATTTAAACTTAATTAAAGAAGCAGTTTTAGAACTTTTATTAAAAGTTAGTTTAACTTTATTACAAGGCTTTTTCGGTTTAATACTCTTAATTAAAATCAATAAACATTTAAGCCTAATCTTATTTATTATCATGTTTCTTTATAGTATTTTAAAGATGATAGAAAATAAAAAGATAAGAAAAAGTACGGGTTATCTTTTAGAAAAGACGACTACTTATGAAGAAGAGTTAGTTGAAACAATTAAGGGTTATAAGACGATTAAAGATATGCATAAAGAAGATTATTATAGCAATAACCTAATGCAAAAGACTTTGGATTATTTAGATTATCAAAAATACTATGGTAAATCTTTAAATAAATGGCAAGGTTTAGAAAATTTACTCTTAGAAATAGGTAATTTTGTCCTTATTAGTTATGGCTTTATTTTAAGCAAGAAAAACATTATAAACTTAGTTAATTTATTTACATTTCTTACTATTGCTAACTATTTATTTTATAGTCTTAGAGAAGTAATGACAATAATGCCTAAGTATTATTATTTAAAACAAAGTTATCAAAGAATTAGTGAATTTCTTGATACTAAAGAAGAAAGTGATGAAGGAATCGATTTTGCCAGTGGTGATATTAAATTTAGACATGTAAGTTTTACTTATAATAATGGTAAACAAGTTATTAAAAATCTAAATCAAGTTATAAAAAAAGGTCAAAAAGTAATATTATCAGGAGCCAGTGGTACTGGAAAATCTACTCTTTGCAAATTACTTTATCGTTATTATTCTTTAAGTTCTGGTAGCATTACCATAAATGATATTGATATTAAAGATATTAAACTAAATAGTTTAAGAAATAATATTACTTATGTTAGTCAAGAATCTATGCTTTTTGAGAAGACAATTTTAGAAAATATTGTTGATGGCAGTAGTGTTGAGTCCGATAAATTAAATGAAATTTTAAAAATTTGTCGGCTTGATAAATTAATAGCTACTTTACCTAATCACTTGGCAACTTCTTTAAAAGGTAATAATTTGTCAGGTGGGGAAATTGAAAGAGTAATTCTAGCTCGGAGCCTTTATAATTTGAAGCCAATACTTATTTTAGATGAGGCTTTAAGTCAGGTTGATATCAAAACAGAAATAGCTATAATAAAGGATATTCAAGAAAAATATGAGGCTTGTACTTTAATTTATATAACTCATAAAGATGTCGAAGATATGTTTACAAAAAAATTAAGTTTTTCCAAATAATGAAAGGAATAAAATACAAATGATATTAAAAAATGAAGAATTAAAGGATATAAAAGGTGGCGGCATGTCGTTTGGACTTCTTGCCAGTTTAGTTGGCTTAGGAGCATTTTTAATTGGAGTCTTGGATGGAATTATGCGTCCATTATCATGTTATTAGGAAGGAGAAATAAATATGATATTAAATGTTTGCAAATTAAAAGAAATTAGAGGAGGGGCTTCCAATATCTTTAGTGCTACTTTCTTTAATGCGATTGCCAGAAGTTTAAGCACTCTTGCTGATATTGGTAGAAGTCTTGGTACTTCTATTCGGATGATTTTTTCAAGGAGAGTCTGCAAGTGATAAAATGGCTATTAAAAATACTAGGAATAGTTTTCTATATAATTTAGATTAAATAGCAAATATTGGTAACAGAAAGGAGAGTAAAGCTATGAACAAAAATTTTTATACTTTTATAAGATGCTTATGCTATGTTCTTAATTATTTAAGATGGTAATTTAGAAAAAGGAAGGGAATAAATTGAGTGAAAAAGAACTACTTGTATGGTATAATCTATAATAGAGGTGGTTACATGAAGAATAATAAAGGTTTTATAGCAACAACACTTATTTATTCCTTTTTACTTTTATTTGCAA
The DNA here is from genome assembly GCA_934096595.1 of uncultured Bacilli bacterium. GTDB lineage: Bacteria > Bacillota_I > Bacilli_A > RF39 > UBA660 > CAG-605. Next base: position 35,476 of record CAKOMH010000003.1, read on the forward strand.
CCTTAATTGTTGTTATAATTGGTAATTATAATTATTACCGTAATACCTTAAATAAATATAATAAAGGTGTTAATGATGCTTTAAATAGTAAAATAGATAGTAAATATGTAACCTTAAAAAACGAAATTGATAATAGTGATTTTGAAAAAAATAAACTGGTTGATGCCAGTTTTACAAATGACCCTTGGCATTTAGGCGTTGCTTTTAATGGAATTGATCAAGGTGGCGGTTTTTTTTGGTTTAAATTTACATATAGTTCTTTTGGTTCAGGCGCTACATATAGTGATACTACCAAGAAAGATGGCCTTTACTCGTTAAAATTTGATTATAAAAGCCAAAACAGGACTGTTACCGTATCATCTAACTCATTTACATGTACAGCTGGATCATACTATTATGTTTCCTACTATGTCTTTACTAACGGGCAGATAAAGCCTTTGTTGTATAATATTAGTTCTTATCCAATAAAACTAATTGATTATGGAAAAATTGGTTTATATAATACCAGCACATCTAGTTGGATTGTAAGTGAAAATGTCGATTATCCTTTTCAAAATTGGCAAAAAAGAGGAATTCTTGCTAAAGCTGAAACTTCTGGAACTTGTAATTTTAAAGTCGATTATCTAAATAATGATTCTACTTTAATGTATATTGATGATGTTGTTGTGACGGATGTTACTAAAATTGTTAAAAATTCAAATTTATTAGTTAATGACAATTTAAGCGATGATAATCGGTATAGAATTTTAAATATTTTTAACAGTACTATGAAATCTGGAAGAATCGATTATTTTGGTAATAATATGATTTATAATACTGATGATTTAATAAGTGATTTAGGTTAAAATTTGGCAGTTAAAAAATTATTTAGTGAAAAAAAACATAAGTTCAAGAAAAAAACATCAAGAAAACCCGAGAAAAACAGTTGAAACCCCACAAACACATGTGGTATAATTGGCTTGTTGATTGAAGGGAGGGATAAAGATGACAAAAGTAGTGGTAAAAGATGGCAATGTTGATGGCGCATTAAAAAAATGGAAAGTTAAAGTTGCTAAGAGTGGTGTCCCTTCAGAATTGAAAAAGAGAAAACATTATGAAAAACCAGGCGTAAAAAGAAGAGAAGCCAAAAAAGAAATGATTCGTAATGCTAGAAAACATCATAGAGATTAAGGAGTATTGACATGTTAGAAAAACAAATTGCAAGTGATACCCTTACAGCAATGAAAAATTCTGATAAGTTTAAAGTATCCGTTCTAAGAATGTTAAAAAGTGCTTTACAGAGCGAAAAAATTAATAATAAGTCGACTGAATTAACAGATGAACAAGTTATTACCGTTTTGAAAAGACAAATCAAAGAAAGACGCGCTAGCATATTAGAATATACTAAGTATAATCGAAATGATTTAGTTAGTGATTTAGAGAGTGAAATAGCAGTCTTAGAAGTATACCTTCCTAAACAATTATCGCAAGAAGAATTAGAAACTAAAGTACAAGAAATTTTAAAAAATTATCCAGATGCAACAATAAAAGATATGGGTAAAATTATGAAAGAAGTTAGTAGTACCTTAGGTTCCGTTGCTGATATGAGTGAGGTTAGTAAACTAATCAAAGCAAGTTTAAACTAAGAAGTCTTATTGGACTTCTTTTTTCATAGGATTATTTAGGTGATACTATGCATATCTGGACCAATTTACAAAAATTCTTGTATGATAAAGATTATTTTTTGGCCTATTTTAATAACTCCTTGTATGTTTATAATTTTACTAAAGTATACTTTATAACTAGTAAGAAAATTGTCTTTGACATTGGTGATAGAAAACTTACGGTTATTGGTAAAGACTTAATTTTAAAGAAATCTTGTGGTAACGAACTAATTATTTATGGAACTATAAAAGGAGTTACCTATGAATAATTTAATTATTGTAAATATTAGAGTATTTAGTTTAGATAATTTCTTAATGAATGCCATTAAAAATGATATATATATAGAAAGAATAAGCTATAAGAAAAATATTCTTAAATGTAAAATTAAAAAAGAAGATTTAAAAAAAATAAATAAATATTATAAAGTTACCATTTTAAAAGCTTTTAATTTAGAAAGTATTATTTTTAAAATTAAACAAAATTATTTGGTAGTTTTAAGTATTGTTTTTAGTTTGTTTTTATTTTTATCCCTAAAAAATATTATTATTAAAGTAGAAATAGTAAGTAATAATGATGAGTTAGTAAGAAAATTAAATAAGTCTTTAGATAATTATGGCCTTAGAAGATTAAGTTTAAAAAAAGATAGTAATAGTCTTTTGCTGATTAAGAAAAAATTAGAGACGGATTATAAAGATAGTATTGAGTGGTTAGAAATAAAAAATATTGGAATGACTTATTTAGTTACTTTAGAAGAAAGAAAAGTAAAGTTAGAAGAAAAAAGTAATGATTATTGTAATGTTTATGCTAAAAGTGATGGAATAGTTCGGAAAATTATTGCCACTCAAGGTAATGTATTAGTTCATGAAAATCAATATATAAGAACAGGGGACTTACTAATTAGTGGCGATATTAACTTAAACGAAGAGGTAAAAAAACAAACCTGTGCCCAAGGTGTAGTTTATGGGGAGGTTTGGTATAAGGCTAGTATTAGCATTCCTAAAAAATATCAAGCCAAAAAATATACTGGTAAAACCCAGACAAACTTTAAGCTTGATTTAGGACGTAATGATTATAAAATACTTAGAAGTAAGTATCAAAATTATGATGAAGAGTCTCAAGAAATAATCAGTATTTTAGGTAAAAAGTTAATAAAAACTACGGAAAAGGAGTATACCTACCAAGATGTTTATTATAAGGAAGAAGAATTAAATCAGAAAATTAATGAAGTTATAGCAAAAAGGCTAAGTTTAAAAAAAGAAGAAGGCGAAGCAATTTTATATAAAAATATTTTGAAAAAGACAGAGATTGATAGTACAATAGATATAGAAGTATTTGTAACAGCCTTAAAAATACTTTCCCATTAGAGAGGCAGTGAGGTTTTATGTTTAGTGATGCGTTTCGTGGTATTGTTAATAATGCTTTACCAATGTTAATTATATTTATTGTTGTTATTTGTACAGTTAGAATTAGTTATATTAGGAGTACTAATCAAAAAATTGTTTTACACGATGAAATATTTAACTTGCTTTTTATTATTTATGTTTTACTTTTATTTGAACTTTTAACGGGTACTGAAAATTCGTACGGTAGTGGAATGAATATTATTCCTTTTAAAGAGATAATGCGTTATAAAATAGGTAGTAAAATGTTTATTTATAATGTCTTGGGCAACATTTTAATTTTTGTTCCCTTTGGTTATTTTATTTCTAGATATGTAAGACCTAAAAAAATTTGGCCAATAATTGTTGATGCAATGATTACCAGCATAACAGTTGAGACCGTGCAGTTAAAAATTGGTCGTTCTTTTGATATTGATGATGTAATGTTAAATATCGTTGGGGCCATCCTTGGTTATTTTGTTTATGTTGCCCTAGATGCTATTTATAAACATTTACCAAAAATTTTGCAGAAAAGCTTTATTTATGATGTCATTTCTCTTATAATACTAGTTATGTTTATTTTGTATGCAGCAAATATATTAGATTTAAGGTGGTTTTAATGGAAAATAATTATACAATAGTAGATAATGGTTTATATAAAGATTATGCTTACTTAGATAAAGTAATAGCTAAAACTTTAGAGGCAGAAAATGTTACGGGGGCTGTTTTTTCAATTATTTTTGTTACTTTAGAAGAAATACATGAACTTAACAGAGAGTATCGGAAAATTGATAGACCAACCGATGTTATTTCTTTTGCGCTAGAAGATAGTGCTGATTTTGAGGTAACAGGTTTAAGAGTACTTGGCGATATTTATATTTGTATTGATCGAATGAAAGAACAAGCTCTTGAGTACGGACATAGCCAGATGAGAGAATTATCCTTCTTAACTTGCCATGGCTTACTTCATTTATTAGGTTATGATCATATGAAGCCTGATGAGGAAAAAGTGATGTTTGGCAAGCAAGATAAAATTTTAGATGAATTGGAGATTACCAGATGAGAAGTGGATTTGTAAGTATAATTGGTCGTCCAAATGTAGGGAAATCGACCCTTTTAAACAATATTGTTAATTATCATGTTGCTATTACCTCAGATAAGGCCGGCACAACGCGTAATATTATTGAAGGTATTTATAATGATTTAGAAAGTCAAATAGTATTTGTTGATACCCCAGGAATTAATAAACCTATTGATAGATTGGGAAAAGTTTTAAATAAGCAATCCCAAAGTCAACAAAAAGAAGTAGATTGCATTTTAATGGTTGTTGATGCCAAAGGTGGCCTTGGTCGGGGGGATAAAGAGATAATTAAAAGTTTGAATGAGGATATTCCTACTATTTTAGTTTTAAATAAGATTGATGGTCTAAAAAAAGACGAAATTATGCAAAGAATAGTTATGTATAAAGACTTATTCAATTTTAGTGAAATTGTTCCCGTAAGTGCTAGAAGTGGGGAAAATGTTAAGATTTTAATTGAGGTTGTTAAAAATTATTTGACTGATGATATTAAATATTTTAAAGATGATGCTATTACTAGTAGTTCTATTAGATTCATGATTGCGGAGTATGTTAGAGAAAAACTATTCAACCATTTAGAACAAGAAATTCCCCATGCTATTACTTGTGTTACAACCAGTTTTGAAGAAAAAGAGAAAATTGTTAATGTCAATGTCGATATTATCGTTGACAGGGAATCATTAAAGAAAATAATTATTGGTCATAATGGCGAAATGCTTAAAAATGTTGGCATGGAGTCCCGCAAAGATATTGAAAAGTTAGTTGACAAAAAAGTTTATTTAGAACTTTATGTTAAATGTATTCCCAACTGGCGGGATAAAGAATTTGTCTTAAAAGACTTGGGCTTTTATGAATTTTAAGAATTTTTAATAAATCAAAAATATCATGCCATGCGATTGCAGTAAAAAAAAGTTAACTTTAAAAATTTGTTAGTTTTCAAAAAAAATAAAAGAAGGGTTTTAAGATAAAAGAAGTATTATTTAAAAAATCTTTCTTTTTTTCTTAATTTTGTGAATAAAATAATTTTTTTAGCATCATTATAATAATAGGTGATGAAAAATGAGTAAAGAAGAACTATGGCAGTTATTTAAAGAAACCGGAAAAATTGAATATTATTTACAATATAAGAAACATAAATAAAAATAGATAAAGACAAGAATATATAAAAGATAAAAAAAGCAAACAAAGAAAAATCTAATCAAGATTAAAGAAGTGATGTAAAAATGGATGAGTGTGTTGAAGGAATTATTTTGTATGTAACACCATTTAAAGAAAGTAGCGAAATCTTGCAGGTTTTGACTAAAGAATACGGCCTTATAGGCCTTCTTTGTCGTGGGTCAAAAAAAATTAAAAGTAAATTTTTAAATAAAACTAGAATTTATAATTATGCTAAGTTTTTTATAAATTATAAAAATGAAGGATTATCTTTAGTAAAAGAAATTGATGTGATTGATTATTTTACTTATTTTCATCAAGATATAATTTTAATAACTTATCTTAGCTATTTAGGAAATTTAACTTATCAAGTAGTAAAACAAGATAATGATCCAGAAATATTAAATCTTTTACTTATTATTTTAAAAAAAATAAGTGCTGGTTTAGATCCTTTAGTGTTAACTAATATTTTAGAAATTAAATATTTAAAATATTTGGGAATTAATCTTAATTTAGATAGTTGTATTAAGTGTGGCAAAAATGATCATATTAAAACTATAAATGGATTGGTTGGCGGTCTAATTTGCAGTGCTTGTTATCAAAAAGAGTATATAGTTAGTCTAAAAACTATATTAATGATTAAAAATTATCAACATATTGATGTAGAAAAAATTAAAGAAATAAAGATAAGTCATATAATAAAAACGGAGATAAACTTGTTTTTGAGTAATTATTATGCAACTTTTACCGGCTTGTATGTTAAAAATAAAGAATTGTTAAATAAGCTCAAGTGAAAATTTAAATTGACCAAAATCGAAAAGTATAGTAGTATAATGGTACTGAACGAGTAAATGGTCCGAA
>CAKOMH010000004.1:0-39162 GCA_934096595.1 uncultured Bacilli bacterium
GAACTTACCTGACAAGGAATTTCGCTACCTTAGGACCGTTATAGTTACGGCCGCCGTTCACTGGGGCTTCAATTCAAGGCTTTGATGTTATCGACTTGCGTCCATCTAACCTATCCTCTTAACCTTCCAGCACTGGGCAGGCGTCAGCCCCTATACATCAGCTTTCGCTTTAGCAGAGACCTATGTTTTTGGTAAACAGTTGCTTGGGCCTTTTTTCTGTGGGTCTCCGAAGAGACCTCCCTTTATCCCGAAGTTACAGGGCAATTTTGCCGAGTTCCTTAACCCATGGTTATCTCGCTCACCTTAGGATACTCTCCTTGACCACCTGTGTCGGTACTTGGTACAGGTGACTATATAATATCTTTAGAAGTTTTTCTTGGAAGCATAGCTGCATAAGACTTCGATTCCCGAAGGACTCTTCGCCATCACACTTCAAGCTTTATAATGTCGCAGATTTACTTACGCATCACTCTTTGTGCTTAGACCTAAATCCAATAATAGGCTCTTACTTGCTTTCTCCGTCGCTCCATCAGTTATATAGCCAGTACAGGAATATAAACCTGTTGTCCATCGCCTACGCCTTTCGGCCTCGGCTTAGGTCCTGACTAACCCAGGGAAGACGAACCGTACCCTGGAACCCTTAGTCAATTGGTGGGAGGGATTCTCACCCTCCTAGCGTTACTCACACCGGCATTCTCACTTCTAAGCGCTCCAGTAGTCCTCACGATCTACCTTCAGCGCCCTTAGAACGCTCCCCTACCATCTATATTAAAATATAAATTCATAACTTCGGTAATATGTTTTAGCCCCGGTACATTTTCGGCGCAGAGACACTCGACTAGTGAGCTATTACGCACTCTTTAAAGGATGGCTGCTTCTGAGCCAACCTCCTAGCTGTTCGTGCGTCTCCACATCCTTTCCCACTTAACATATATTTTGGGACCTTAGTTGATGATCTGGATTGATTTCCTTTCGCGTATGGACGTTATCACCTCATACACTGACTCCTGAATCTACTATTCCTGGCATTCGGAGATTGATTGCAGTCAGTACCTCTAGACGAAGCCATTCCACATTCAGTGCTCTACCTCCAGGCTGCAATTATTCAAGGCTAGGCCTAAACCTATTTCGGGGAGAACCAGCTATATCCGAGTTCGATTGGAATTTCACCGCTAGCCACAAGTCATCCAAACACTTTACAACGTGTCCTGGTTCGGCCCTCCATAAGGTTTCACCCTTACTTCAGCCTGCTCATGGCTAGATCACTCGGTTTCGGGTCTACAGCATTGTACTTTGACGCCCTATTAAGACTCGCTTTCGCTTCGGCTCCGTGTTTTCCACTTAACCTTGCACAATACCATAACTCGCCGGCTCATTCTGCAAAAGGCACGCTCTCACGCATTAACGCGCTCGAACTTTTTGTAAGCATATGGTTTCAGTATTCTATTTCACTCCCCTCCCGGGGTTCTTTTCACCTTTCCCTCACGGTACTTGTTCACTATCGGTCATTAGAAAGTATTTAGCCTTGCGGGATGGTCCCCGCGGATTCCGACAAAATTTCACGTGTATCGTCGTACTCAGGATACACTTTAGAGATTACATGATTTCGCATACACGGCTTTCACGCTTTACAGCTATCCTTTCCAGAATATTCTGCTATCAAGTAATTTTGTAACTCCTAATAAAGTGTCCTACAACCCCAATCCTAAGATTGGTTTGGGCTGTTACCGTTTCGCTCGCCACTACTATGGTAATCGATTTTTCTTTCTTTTCCTCCTGTTACTTAGATGTTTCAGTTCACAGGGTTGTTCTCAACATAACTATGTGTTCATTATGTGATACCAACATATTACTGTTGGTGAGTTCCCTCATTCGGATATCTCCGGATCAATGTTTGCTTACAACTCCCCGAAGCATTTCGTAGTTTGCCACGTCCTTCATCAGCTTCTAATGCCAAGGCATTCACCATACGCCCTTATTAATTTAACCACCATTAATTGTTTTCCTAATTGATGAGTTTTTGAGATCTTAATGCAATTTTCTTGGACAGAAAATTGCTACTCAAATGTAATATTTATCTCGTTAATAAATATTACGCATTATCTAGTTTTCAAAGAACAAAATCTGAGAGAAAACAATCTCTCAAAACCAAGTAAAATAAGTATAAGTAGCCAATTGAAATCTTTTGACTTTCGTCCTAATCCCCGAAGATTTCATACGGTTGTTTTTCTATAAGTTTTTACTCCATAGAAAGGAGGTGATCCATCCCCACGTTCTCGTAGGGATACCTTGTTACGACTTCACCCCAGTCACCAATCCTACCCTGGACGGCCCCCTCCTAAAAGGTTAGGCTACCGGCTTCAGGTATTATTGACTCCCATGGCGTGACGGGCGGTGTGTACAACACCCGGGAACGTATTCACCCCGACATTCTGATTCGGGATTACTAGCGATTCCAACTTCATAGAGTCGAGTTGCAGACTCTAATCCGGACTGGGACCAGCTTTAAGAGATTTGCTTCACATCACTGTGTTGCGACTCGTTGTACTGGCCATTGTAGCACGCCTGTAGCCCTAGATGTAAGGGGCATGATGATTTGACGTCATCCCCATCTTCCTCCAGCTTGCGCTGGCAGTATCTTTAGAGTTCTCAACTTAATGTTAGCAACTAAAGATGAGGGTTGCGCTCGTTATTGGACTTAACCAAACATCTCACGACACGAGCTGACGACAACCATGCACCACCTGTCACCCGGATAACCTCCGCTATGTTTCCATAACATTGCCGGGGATGTCAAGTCTAGGTAAGGTTCTTCGCGTATTTTCGAATTAAACAGCATGCTCCACCGCTTGTGCGGGTGCCCGTCAATTCCTTTGAGTTTCAGCCTTGCGACCGTACTACTCAGGCGGAGTACTTAATGTGTTAACTTCAGCACCGGTTTCCCGACACTTAGTACTCATCGTTTACGGCGTGGACTACTAGGGTATCTAATCCTATTTGCTCCCCACGCTTTCGTGCATGAACGTCAGTAATGGCCCAGCAAATCGCCTTCGCCACTGGTGTTCCTTCTAATATCTACGCATTTTACCGCTACACTAGAAATTCCATTTGCCTCTACCACACTCTAGCCTACCAGTTTTTGAAACTAACTGGAGTTAAGCTCCAGGCTTTGATTTCAAACTTAATAAACCGTCTGCGCACGCTTTACGCCCAATAAATCCGGATAACGCTCGCCACCTACGTATTACCGCGGCTGCTGGCACGTAGTTAGCCGTGGCTTTCTTGAAAAGTACCATCAAATAAGAATCATTTCCTATTCTTATCATTTTTCCTTAACAACAGAGTTTTACAATCCAAAGGACCTTCATCACTCACGCGGCATTGCTCGTTCAGGGTTTCCCCCATTGACGAATATTCCTAACTGCTGTCTCCCGTAGGAGTCTGGGCCGTGTCTCAGTCCCAGTGTGGCCGATTAACCTCTCAGTTCGGCTACGTATCGTCGCCTTGGTAGGCCATTACCCCACCAACTAGCTAATACGCCGCAGGCCCATCTCTTGGCGAAGCTTTAAAGGCTTCTTTGCTCCGTAGAGTATATTCGGTATTATCGATCGTTTCCAACCGTTATCCCCAACCTAGAGGCAGGTAACCCACGTGTTACTCACCCGTTTGCCACTCGAAGGTAATCTAAATCATATTGCTTCCAATCTTTGAGCAAGCTCTCCAATCTTCTGCAATAATCATTAGGCCTTCGCGTACGACTTGCATGTCTTAGGCATGCCGCCAGCGTTCATCCTGAGCCAGGATCAAACTCTCATAAAAAATTAAGTTTGTCCTAAGCTACTCAAATTGACTTTTTTACTTAGTTTTCAAAGATCATTTTATTATTTTTTTCCATTCGCCTCGTTGGCTCATGTACTTATTAGTATACCAGATTTTTTTAAAATTGCAAATGTTTTTTTAACTTTTTTTCAACTTTTTTATTATATCTTAGTATTCTTCACTGTTTTGGATATTCTCTTTCGCAGTTCTTTTACAGTATATACCAACGAAAACTAAAAAGCAAGCAAAAAATGCACTTTTCTAACATTTTTTCGACCTTTTTTTAGTTATCCACTGATTACTATTATGCTTTTACAAACAGTCAACTAAATTGTGGCGATTTTTGTCGCGTTAAAATTGAAAGACAATAAAAAAATCCAATAAAATTGGAATTTTTAGGCAGTATTAACTATTTAATATCTTTTGATATATCTCGTAATATTCATTAATAGTATTGGGAACGAACGGACCCTGATTTTGCTTTTTTAAAAAAATTAAATAATTCAATTCTTTTTTCAAAATATCATCAATCTCATCGCTATAGTGCATTATCTTTTTATGATAATTATATTCATTACAATCTAATATACGATATCCACCATCTGGAAAGACACGCAAATCCAAATCATAATCAATATATTTTATAATGTTACCATCAATAATATAAGGACTAGCAATATTGCAGTAATAAAATAGTCCATATGGTTTTAACTGACCAATAACATTAAACCAATGCTTTTTATAAAAAAATAAAATCGCTGGTTCATTTGTTCTATGACTGTGACCGTCGTTTTCTGTAACAACCGTTTCTTTATTTGCACATACTAATTTCTCAGCATCTTCAAAAAGCACAGTTGCTTCATCCCAAGTACGGTGTAAGGTGCCATCATGTTTGTAACAATGAATAGTTAATCTTTCGCCTACCTTTAATTTACTTTTATTCATAAAATTTTCTCTTTCAATTTTATTATAACGCAATAATGATTCAATTTTAAGAAAAAATCTATTTTATTTCTTAATAGACACTATTTTGTCGCTATTTATTTAAATATTTTTTTAAATCTTTAATATTAGATGTTTTTATATTTAAAACTTTAATGTTTAAAACTTTAATGTTTAAAACTTTGATATTTAAAACTTTAACATTTGCATATTATAACCGTATTTTTAACATTTTGATATTTTGATATTCTTATTTTTGGTATCCTTCCATTCATATTCTTTATAGCATTTTTTTATAGCATTTCATATTGGCATTTAAATTTACAAAAATCATAATTTCATTGTCAGTAAAATTATCCTCAATATTTTCTACAACAGCTTCTTTAGTATTTTTAGATTAATTACTCAATATAAAAAACTCTCAACTTTTATTAGTCAAGAGCCTTGATTTAATATATTTCGAAGATTTAATCTCTACATTGCGAAATTCAATTTATTTTCTAAGTATATTCTATTCAATTTTATTTCTTTATTATTATGATTTTATCTTTCACATAGTATATTTTATGCCGCAATTATGTCGAATTATGTCATATTATGTCATATTATTAATTCCATATTCTTTATTCTAATTAAACATTCTATAATTTAAGCCTTTTTATTTAGCAAACAGTTTTCTAAATTAATTTTCCTGATTAGAATTGGCACCATTATCTTCTAAATTACCATTATTTCCATTGACTTCGGTATTATTAGAATCGCTTTTGATTTCATCATATTCAGGTAATCCTAACAAACTTCTTGCTTTAGCGAGTTGAGTGTCCGTATAACCAATAATGTTTTTGTCATCATCGTATTGATACTCTATTTCAACCCCATAATCGGGACTTATACCATATTCATCAATACATTCGTTATTTGGTGTTAGCCAACGAGAAGTTGTGTATTTAACTAAAGAGCCATCGCTTAATTTTTTAGTTTGCTGAACTTTGCCTTTGCCATAAGTTGTTGTACCTACAGTTGTTGCACCGTATGAGTCTTTTAAGGCAGCAGTTAAAATTTCACTAGCCGAAGCGGTACCACCGTTAACTAAGACAACTATTGGATAGTTTTTTGAAGTTGATGTTTCATCGTAATAGAATTTGGTTTTGCCAGTCTTGTCATTACCTTCTAAACCATATATAGCTTTACCTTTTTCTAAAAAGAGACTAGCTGTGTCCTTAGCAGCCGTAAGTAAGCCGCCACCATTATTTCTTAAATCAAGAATTAATGATTCAATTCCTGCCTGTTCTAATTCATTAAGAGCAGCTTCTACTTGACTTGTTAATGTATCACTAAAAGAAGAAATAGCTAAATAACCAACTTTTTTATTATTGCCTTCTAAAACGGTGTAATCAACTACGGGCGAAGCAAGAGTTTTGATACTTACTTCCACAACAAATGTTTCCTCATTTCGGAAAATTGTTAGGCTTGCTTTTTTATCTGGACTTTCTTTTATTAGTTTGGCAATTTCACTGCTTGATTTTCCTTCAATGCTTTCACCATTTATCGCTGTTATTCGATCTTTTGGCTGTAAACCTGCCTCTTTAGCAGGACTATTGGCATATACTTTTTCAATTAAACCCGTTTCTTTGCCATTTATAGCAATACCGATACCTTCATACTTTCCGTTTAAAGAATCGTTTAAAATATCTGCATCTTCTTTATCTAAATAAGAAGTATAATTATCCCCAGCCCCACTCATCAAGCCAGCAATAGCGCCTTCGATAGCAGTTTTTTTATCAACAGTTTGATAGTAACTATCATTTAAGGTAGCATAAACATCGAGAAATTCTTGAATATTTTCATCTTTTAAAAGGGTATTATAAGATGTTCCGTTTTTAGTGCTATATTTATGATTTACTATGGTTCCACTGGCAATAGTACAGACAATTCCCGTTAATAAAACCATAATCAAAGTTTCTTTTAAATTAAATGTTGGACTTTCTTTATAGCGGATACCATCGGTGCTTACCACATTAGTTTCGGCTTTTTTTGAAGGAGAATCCCCATCTGCCTCTAACGCCTTTTTTAAAAGGCTTTCATTTGATTCTTTTGTATCTTCTAAATTTTCGAGTCCGATGTTAGCAGCACTGGCTCTAGAGATGTTATCTTTTAAACTAATATCAATATGTCTAGGATTAACAATTGGTTCATCTGGATGATTACCTTTTTTAAATATTTGGTCTGCTTCTTTACTATCATGAAGTGAAGTTGGGCTATCCTTATCAATCTTATGTATATCATTTTTGACATCATCAGTAATTTTTTCGACATTTTCAGAAGCATTATCTATGTCTGGTACTATATTGTTCTTAATATTGCTATGCTTTTCATTATTTATATTGCTATTCATTTCATTATTTATGTTGTTATCCATATCATTATTTGCATTGTTATTAAAATTTCTATCCATATATTATCACTATACTTATCTTAGCATAATTTTAATTTTTAGAAAAGACAGTTTTTAATAACATGACTATTTTTTACAAGTGCTGCATTTTTTATTTAATTAAAATTTGGCTTTTTTAGTTTACATATTTTTATAACCGATACTTTTTATTTTCAGTGAATAAAACTTTTTTATATCTTATTATACTTTTCATTTTCAATAAATGAAACTGATGTTCTTATTACATCTATATTGATATTTTATGCAAAAATTTACAATCTTAAATGACTATCACAGTTATTGATAATGCCTTCTGATTTTTAAAGGCATTAAAAAAACCAACAATGATGGTTGGCTTCTCTAATTTTTAATTTAATCTGTAATTTTTAGTTCTTTTTTAATAGCGTCAACTGATTCATAAGCATTAGTTATCTTATTAGCTTTTACCTTTAGAAGAGTAACTTTGCCGAAGCGTAATTCACTTAACTCACTTGCAGTGGGGTTTGTTTTATCGTCTGTTGCGACATATTTACTATTTAATGGGTTATTTAAATCAACTGTATAAGTTTCTTTAATATTTTTACCGCTCTTATATTTAGTTAACAATCTGGCATAATCACTTGCTTCTTCATCGGTCGAATTATAAAGCAATACATAGTATTCATCAGTACCTTTATTTAACATTGTCCCAACTATAGCTTTAGTAGGATCAATATAGGTTGTATTAGTGTTATCGCTACTAGAAGAATTATTATCGCTATCTTTATTTACGACTTTTGTGGTGAACAAGTAAATAGCGCCAACTAAAATAATAAGGATTACTAAAATTATTACAAATTGTTTTACGGTTTTTGTTTCTGTGTTATCTAAATTCATTTTATCACATTAATCAATCTTTACTTTTGGGCTTTTTCGTATGCTGCTTCTTATTTTTAATATTCAATATAATATTTAGATTGATTCCTTTCTATCTACACCTAACAACATTATAAACGAAAATGGGCTTATTTCAATACTTAATTATAGTATTTTAGGGCTATTTCATGCTTAAAATGCTAATTTTAGGTGTCTTGAAAAATGATTTTTTGTATTTAGATAACTTTTAGTAAATTTTGCGAAGTAGTATTTTTATTTTTAATCAATTAATTTATTATTTAACCCGTCCATGCAAACAATAAATTTTTAGCATTTTTAGTTGTAGTTATTAATTCCTGAATTATAATTAATAAAAGTAAATATCGGTCTTAAAAAGGTCTTTATATCAAAAAAATCTTGCTGAATATTACTTTTTATAATATCTCATGGCAAGATTTTATATAATTATAGTTTATTCTTATTTACCAGTAACTATTGTATTTGATATTGAGTTAGCTACACTTAATAATTCTTCACTCGTTAGACTAGAGCCAGCTAAGTAGTAATCGACATTATTACTTGTCCAATAGATAGCATTACCGCTTAAAGCACCGATAGTTCCATTCATCATTAAAGGTTCACCGTAAATAGGTATTACTTCAAGTTCACTGCGCGTGTTGCTTGCTTCTTCAACTAGGACAAAGTCTTTAGCACCCCCAAACGTTAAGATAGCTCGGTTACCATTATCGGTATTTATTGTCTCTTTAGCTGTTAAGTAAGTGTCTTTGGGAATATAAAGGGGATACAAGATGTCATTAAAGCTTGAAGTTTCACTAGATTCTTCCTTAACATTACCATCGACAACTTTAGATAAGTCAAAATAGTCATCATCAAGAGCAGCTTTATAATCGATAGAATTAATATTAAATATTATGCACTTAGTATCACTAGTATCGTAGACTTCTATCTTTTTAAGATTTATTTCTTTATCAAAATATAATTTTTGATAACTTAACTTATTATTATTAGGATAATTTACTTTACATGTAAAAACATAATAATCATTTTCTTCAGTATATTTTTTATCTTCGGTACCGACTAAATCATTTAAGACTGACGATAGTATGTAAGTTTGACTGCTATTATCTGGCCAACTACTCTGGAATTTAAAGCTCTTATTTAGACTTGGGGTTACAACATAGACACCGTCTTTATTTTTTAATATTATTTGTTCATGACCACTGGTCTGATTAGTCAGAACAACTTTATAGTAATCTCCTTTTTTGTAAGACACTGATATATCATAATCAAATTTGTCATCAGCATTCATGATTTCTAAGGAACCAGCCATACTATAAGATTTACTGCTATTAACATTATCCTTAAATTCTTTTACAATCTTTTTTTCCATATTGGTACTGCAGCCCGCTAAGAGGAATAAGCACATTAAAAGGGCAATTATTTTTTTCATATAATTTATAACTCCTTTTCTAATAAATTATATTAGTAATTGTGAATAATATGAAAAATTTTAGACATACTATAAAAAGAAAGGAATGGAAGATGAAAACAGTTCAAAAAATTTGTCTAGTGCTAACAATAATTGGAGCAGTTAACTGGGGCTTAATTGGTTTATTTGATTTTAATTTAGTTTCTACTTTGTTTAAAGGCAGCACGGCTTTACAAAGCATTATTTATGTTATTGTTGGTATTTGTGGTTTAATTAATATTGGTATTTTATTTGCTGATATTGATTATGTTGGTGAAAGAAAAGATTAAAATTTATACAACTTCTACAGTTTTTTAGTTTAAAAGAATTAGAAGTTAATAAGGTCTTATAATAAGGTCTTATAAATTATTAATACAGTTAAAATTTTAACTTTTTTACAAGAAAAATCCTCATTTCTTTAGGAATATATTGAACATTCTGAGAAATAAGGATTTTTTATTTTTTTTACTATTTATTATTTACTTTATATTTAAGCTTTTATTTTAAACTTAGTTTGTCTTTTTATTATCATTTGTTAGAGATACTTCTATTTCGGTTTCAACAATAAATTTTACCATCGAAGCATTTGTTGTGTTACCTGTAATATACACTGGTACTTTATAGGTTCCGGCAGCATAACCAGTTAAATCGATGTATGCAGAAATACTAGAATTATCAATGGAATTTATAATACTTTCAACACCAATAACTTGGACATTAACTGAAGCGTTTCCGATAGCATTAGCTACTAAGCCACTAGGCGTATTTCGAACGCTAATCTGAACATTTTCTAAAGTCTTTTGTTTAGCTTCACCAAAGTTTACGACAATACTAGCACTGGTAGTTGGCATGTAACGAACACCTGTTGGCTTCGAAATAGTTACATTGTAAGTTTTAGAAGCGTTATTGCCTTGGTCGGTTAAATCGATGGTTACAGGTACGCAGTCGATCGATTCTAAAGCTGATTGTTCACCATAGATTGTAATATTATAATCACTTTTACCATTTATAGTAATAGAACTGATAGCTTTTCCGGCTACTAAATCACCTGTTGTCAATAATTGGATAGGTACACTCTTACTATAAGAGGTAAATGTTACAGTGGCACTGATTGATGATGGAACGATTTCAACATTTTTAAGAATGTTTCCTGTTTCATCATAAGCCACAATAGGAACATTTTCTAAAGTATAAGTTCCTTTAGCAGTAAATTCTTTATTATTTAAATCAATTAAAGCTTTAACGGTCGCAATTTTATCTAAAGTATCTTGGCTTCCTTTGACAACCACTTCGCTCTTATTTAATTCAATATTGGAAACACTAAGTTCGGGATAAGTTTCATTTAGTTTATCTTGATTAATAACATCATAAGTTATACTTTTTAGACTGGAAACTTTCTTTTTTATAGTTACATAAATGTAATTGGGGTCTAATTTATAATTTAAAGTATTAATAGTTTGATTATAAGTTAATTTAACTCGGTATGGTTCATCTCTTGGGGTATAATCAGTTAAATCTAAAACAACTTCATTTTGTCCTAATTGCTTAGCAAGGTAAAGGTCGCTTTTACGCCCGATTAAGGTAATATCTGCTGTTTCTGGTAAGTCTTCAATAACATAAGCTTCGGTATTATATTCAACTTTGATTGGTTGGTTAGTAATAATTTCGGCTTCGGTTTCAACTAAGTTAATAACTTTACTATCAATTAGAACAAAGACAATTATGGCAAGTCCTAAGGAAATGTAAAGAAGCATGTTAGGTCTATTTAATAACTTTTCAATTTTAAAATTATTTTTATTTATTTTTTTATCAATGGTATAAATAACTTTACTGATTGGGGTAATAATATATTTATCTAACAAACTGTAAAGAAATTTGAAAAATGATGCGATTAATTTAAATAATTTACTCATCTAAATCACCACTTTCTACATCTTTGTCATTAGAACTGTCGGCGTCGTAGAAAATTTCTGTTTTAGGACGAAGTTCTTCGACAAGGGTCATTCTAAATTCATCTAGAGATAGGTTGTATTTTAGTTCACCATCAACAGCAATAGAAATCTTGCCAGTCTCTTCAGATACGACTAAAGCGATAGCGTCGGTTTCTTCAGCAATACCTAAAGCAGCACGGTGTCTAGTTCCAAGGCGCTTAGAAATAGCTGGGTTCATACTGGTTTTGAAAACGGCACCCGCACAAGTAATTCTATCTCCTTGAATAATAACGCCTCCATCATGAAGGGGACTATTTGGAAAGAAGATAGTTCCTAGAAGGGGACTTGTTAAGTCAGCATAAACCTTAGTTGCTGGGGTTATGTATTCTTGCAATGACATATCGCGTTCAATAACAATTAAAGCTCCGATACGATTTTTCTTTAAATATTCTACAGCGTCCATTATTTCATAAACAACTTTTTCTCGTTCATCAACAGTTAAAATTTTATGACGCCCAAGAAGTTGCGTACGCCCGATGGATTCTAAAACATTTCTAATTTCTGGTTGAAATATAACAATGATAGCAAGGGGTCCCCACTCTAGAATGTACTCTAATAATAGGCCAATAGTATATAAATTTAAAATATTACTTATTACTTTAATTACAATAATTAGGAAAATTCCTTTAACAATAAGTACCATTTTAACATTATTTTTGATATTTTTTAGTATATAATAAAACATTAACCATACTAAGGAGATATCAATTATTTTAGTAAATGTACTCCAAATTGTTTGTAGTGTCATATCTACATCTCTCTTTCTTATTCTAGTTTATTATAGCAAATTATTATTTACTTTTCTAGTATTATCATGATGATGACTTAGGAGTTTTTGTTTTGTAAAAAATTTTTTCGCGTTCAAAATTTCACAAGATAATCTTTATATTTTTGATTTTTAGTTATTTTCTCTTTTGCTCTTCTGGTATTTTTAACTATTTAGTTTTTCGATACTTAAATATTATCACAAAAAGTCCTAGAAAGGACTTTTAAAACCGGGGTTAGTTGGACCACTGCTACCGGTAGTTAATATTTCAGTAGAATTGGTATTTATACTAGGATTCACATTAATATCTTGATTAGTCTGATTACTTTGAAAGGAAATATTACCTTGAAAAGAAGCATTGTTTTGAAAAGTATTACTGCTTTGGAAAGATGCATTGTTTGAAGTATAATTGCTATTAGTACTTTCTATAGTATTCTGATTATTTTGAAGGTTTAAATTTTGGCTATCAACTGGATTAATACTGCTTATGTTTTCACTATTATTTGAAATATTAGTAGAGTTAAATCCATTAAGATTATTTTGAGGAGCCATGTAACTATTTTCAACATTATTATTAATACTAGAATTGTTTTCTAAATTAGAAGTACTTTGATTATTACTGCTGAAAGATGAAGTTGAAGTATTTAGATTGCTATTTGCTGAATTCGAGTTAACAAAAGTTGTTGGCTGCATGGTCATGTCTAATTGCTCTACTTCATCATCTTGGAAAATTGGATTTTGACCTAAAGTTGCCCCCAGACCTTGGCCACCTTTTTTAGCCACAGCTTCCATATCTAGTTTTGGTTCTTCAGGTGTTTCTTTAGGATGTTTTTTTTCAATAAAATAGCCAATTATAGCAAAAATACCAACGAGCGCTAAGAAAATGAAAAGTATATAATAATTGGCTAATGTTTTTAAAATTGTTTCCATACGCGAATGATAATTAGAAATAAATAGCTCAAATATAATATATTTTTATTACTTCTTAATTCTAATTAATTCCTTTCTCTTTTTATTCTTTTTTTATTAGACTTTCTAAACAAGTCTTATATCTGGTATAAACCTTATTATACATATAAATCATGATACTAATAAATCACCATAATATTTATAAGTAATAAATATAAGAACAATATGATTTAAAGAGCTTTTATAATAATTACTTATTTGATTTATAGCTTTTTATCATCTGCTTAATAATTATAGGTTTAATAAGAAATCAAGGTTTTAAAGATTAATATACTTGGCTAAAGAACATTAATTAGTAGATCCTTCTATCTTTAATGTTTGGTTTTTTGGTTGGATTTGGATAAAAGTATTGCCATCGTTTACTTTTAAGGGAGTTCCATCTTCATAGGTGTAAACGGTTTTAGCATCACGCGAAGTCTTTTCCCAATTGATTTTAACGGCAACGCCATTAGAAATATAATAACCTGTCCCTTTCCCAATATTAGATAATTCTTGACGACCTTTATCATCACCACCAATTTTAGAGTTAGCTACTTGATAGGTAATTATATTCTTAAATGTATATTGTTTTTTGGTTACACCATCAATATGTTCTTTATTATTGACATAGCGCTTATAAACTTTGTTTTCAGAATCATAAACATATTTATCAGTTACGCTTGAAGAATATTTTATAGTTACAGTTTCAGCTGGGATTGTAGTAAGATTTGAGTTATCAATTTCGTCAACTTCATAATTTAGAAGTGGTTTTTCACTACTAGTTGTGCGATATCCTAAACGAGTTGCACCTTTCTTTAACATTTCCATAGTTGTAAAGCCAGTATGTTCACTAGAAACATTTAAAGATTTATCGCGATAAAAATAAGTACCTTCCCAAGTTAAACCGTTAATATTATTAATTTTGTATTTAGAAATATCATTTTGAGCTTGAGGAGACCAACCCCAGTGGACATAAATAGCATCATTTTCCATGGCATAGTCAAGAAAATAATGACGGCTAGAACGAACACTACCTATTTTTGCGGTATCTTGATCTTTGAAAATGGCCATATATCTTGTTAGACCACCTTCAACTATTATTTCGTAAATAAGATACGCGTCTTGTAAACCTGCATGATGAAGTCGCGCCGTCGAATGATTATTTATCATGACCGCATAGCTACGAGAATTAGAATCTAAATCTAAAATTTGTAGTTTTTTAGTAGGTGTTTCTTCTTTAACTTTATCCTTTGGTGTTTCAATATCATCGCCAGCATTATTTTTCTTAGAAAAAACATTCATTAAGATAATGATGACTAGAAGGAGAATGGCTAGTGCCACTACTCCTAAAATTATTTTGGCTTTTTTAGTTAATTTCTTCATATTATTACCCCATCTAATACAAAATATATTTTATATTAATATCTTGTTTTTGTTTTATTTTTTTAATTGTATTTTTTTAATTTTATTTATATGTATATTTTTGACTTTTAATTTTTTGTTTTTAAGTCTTATTAATTTTTTATCTTATTTTGATTTTTATTATGCCATTAACGATAATTATTTAGTCTGGCATTTTCTCTTTTTAAATCTCTTTCTTTAATAGTTTCTCTTTTATCATATAATTTTTTTCCTTTACAAACGCCAAGTGTTACTTTAGCTTTACCATTTTTAAAATGGATATCTAAAGGAATTAAAGAGTAACCACTGCGACTTACTTTATTTAAAAGTTTATTAATTTCACTTTTATGAAGTAACAGTTTACGAGTTCTTCTAGTATCGTGATTAAAAATATTACCTTCGTCATATTTGGCAATAAAGGCATTTAGTAGATATACTTCACCTTTTTTGATAATGGCAAAAGAATCGCTTAAATCACAAGAAGATTTTCGCAAGGATTTAATTTCGGTTCCTTTTAAAGCAATACCTGCTTCAAAGGTTTCTTCAATAAAATATTCATATCTTGCTTTTCTGTTTTGTATTTCCATTTTTTTCTTCTACAATTTCAAAGTCAATCATGGCTGTTTCTTTGCTAGCCGCAACGCATTTAACTTTTACTTTATCTCCTAATCTATATGTTTTTTTTGTGCATTTGCCAACGAGACTTAAGATTTCGGGAATGTAATTAAAATAATCTTTTTTTAAGCTGCTGATATGGACAAGTCCTTCAACAAGGTTATCAAGTTCGACAAAGAAGCCAAAGTTTGTGATAGTATTAATTCTACCTATGTATTCTTCGCCAATATGATTTTCCATATATTCTGCCATTTTCATATCATCAACATCACGCTCGGCATTAACAGCTGCAACCTCACGCTCGCTACTATGAGCTGCTATTTCAGATAATGATGTATTCAAGATATCCATAGTATTTTTCGAGTAGTCTTGTTCAACTAAATATTTTTTTAGTAAACGGTGAACCACTAAGTCAGGATAACGACGAATTGGTGAAGTAAAGTGAGTGTAGGCACGAGAAGCAATACCAAAGTGCCCAAGATTTTCACTGCTATATTCCGCTTTACGCATACTTCTTAATAACATTTCAGATAAAATTTCAAACTCTTTTTTATCTTTTAATTCAGCTAACATTTTTTGCATAGTATAAGGAGTTATTTCCTTAACATTGGTATGTAAGCGATAACCCAAAATTTTTACCATGTTCATAAAATCTTCTATTTTTTCAGGCTTTGGTGTTTCATGGATACGATAAATAAATGGCAAACCCATATTATAAATATGACTAGCAACACACTCGTTAGCGGCAATCATGAAGTCTTCAATTAACTTTTCTCCTTCACCACGAATACGCTTTTGAACATCTATGGCACGACCTTGCTCATCTTGAATAATTTTTACTTCATCTAAATCAAAGTCGATATAGCCACGATCTTCTTTGGATTTGCGCAAAATCTTAGCTAATTTGTGCATTTCTTTTAAAGTTTCAGCGAATGGTTCATATCCTTCTGGCACTACATTTTCCATAATGATTTTGTTGACATTTTTATAAGTCATCTTTTTACTGCTTTTTATGTAACTAGGAAAAATATCATAGTCTAAAAGTTTTCCTTCGGGACTATATTTCATAACGCAAGACATACTAAGACGAAGAACGCCCTCATTTAAAGAACAAATGCCATTGGACAATTTATGAGGTATCATGGGAATTACTGTATCAGCTAAATAAGAAGAAGTCCCACGCTCGTAAGCAGCATCTCCTAAAGCAGTATTTTCCTTGACATAGTTAGAAACATCAGCAATATGAACTCCTAAGATATAATTGTTTCCTTCTTTTTCCAAGCTAATGGCATCATCTATATCCTTCGTATCGTCACCATCAATTGTAAAAATGATTTTAGAAGTTAAATCACGGCGATTTTTTAACTCTGATAAATCAACAGTATCAGGAACATATTCTAGTTCTTCTATTACTCTAGGATTAAAATCTTCATAGATACCGTATTTGTAAGCTATGCTTAGAATGTCAACCTGTGGGTCGTTTTTATGACCTATTATTTTTAAAACATTACCAGAATAAACATGATTTTTTATATGATCAGTTATTTCTACTAATACTTTATGTCCCTCAACGCAATTATGCGTAGTATCGGGATTTAAAATAACGGTTATATCTTTTTTATCATCATCTAATTTTAAACACATTTTATTGTTATGAATTATTATTTCACCAACAACATTTTTTAAATCGCGTTTAATGACTTTAATTATTTTGCCTTCTTTACGGCCAGTACGATTGGTTACTTCGCAGAGAACAATGTCTTCATCAATAGCATCTTTTAAATTTGCTTTATCAATATAAATATCGTCTTCTTCTGGCAAAATAACAAATCCAAAACCTTTCTTGTTTACTGATAAAGTTCCTATTTTTAATGATGGGCAATTTTTTAGGAGAATATATTTTTCTTTTTTGGTATAAAAAACTTTATATTCATCAATTAACTTTTTTAAAGTATCTTGCAGTCCTCGTAGTTCGTCAGATGTTTTAAGACCCATTAAATCATTTATTTCTATTAATGTTTTAGCTTCATGTATATTTGTTAATAATTTTACTAATTTTTCTTCCATATTTTTTCCCTATCTATATAATTTTGTTGATTTTTTATTTATGTAACTTTATTAAGTTTAACTATATAATTTTATTACATCAATCATAATTTTTGTTTATTTTTAGCAATTTTCAATTTTAATGTTTTGTATTTTGGTGCTATATTATTTTTAAATTTTTTTATCAAGGATATATTTTTTGATTTCCATTATATAAAGTACAAGTCTTTTTCCAAAAGCCATCGCTTTCTTTATTCCATCTAATACTTACATAATAATTTTGAGGACGATTCTGTTCGTTTATTTTGCTACCAGTATCATCGTATGTTGCATAACCATCAATAAATCCATTTTGAATTAAGGTTACTAACTTAACACTACAACCATTATTTTTACAATTTTCACGAGTGGTATTAAAAATGCTTGAAGCATTTAAACTATCGATAGCGTTGCAAGCGGCATCAGTTATTTGTTTGTTGTTTTTGGCTGACAAAGAACTATCCTCTTTGCTTGTGCTTCCTTGTAAATTTAAAACTATTATCGTTGATGATAAAGTAATTAAAACTATGGTTGCTATCAGTTCAATTAAAGTAAAGCCCTTTTTATTATTCATACTTACCTCTACAACCATTATAAAACATTATTAATTTAAAAAAAAGTCTTTTAAATGTAAGACTTTTATTTTTGTAAAAATATGATTAATGCTATTACGAAGAAAAGAACTCCTAATATTAAAGTTAAACGACTAATTAGTAACTCTAGACCTCTTTCTTTTTGATGAGTAAATAGTGCTTCGTTGCCACCTGAGATTATTTGGCCTGCGTCGCTTGCTTTATTACTTTGTAGTAAGACTATAGCAATTAATAATATTGATACTATTAACAACATTGTTTCCATTGATTGCCACTTCCATTTCTTGTAAAACTATATCATACTTGTTCTTTAATTTCAAGAAATTAGATTATTTCTTGTCTTTTTTTGATTATTTTTCCATCAATTTTTCTTCAATACGAAGTAATCTATTATATTTAGCTATTCTTTCGCCTCTTGATAGAGAACCTGTTTTAATGTAAAGAATGTCTAGACCAACAGCTAAATCAGCAATAAATGTATCTTCAGTTTCACCACTACGGTGAGAAATTACCATTTTATAACCATTTTTTCTAGCCAAAAGAATAGTTTGCATCATTTCAGAAACTGTACCAATTTGGTTAGCTTTTAATAGAATAGCATTTCCAGCATTCATATCAATTGCTTTTTGTAAATATTTCTTATTAGTAACAAAATAATCATCACCAACTAGCATAATTTTTTCACCGATTTTAGCAGTTAATTTAGCCAATGATTCAAAATCATCTTCCATAAAGGCGTCTTCAATACTAATAATTGGATATTTTTCGATTAAATCTAGATAGTAGTTCATTAAATCATCACTAGTTAGATCTTTTTTATCTACTGAATATGTTTTTGTTTCCGCATTATACATTTCACTTGAAGCAGCATCTAAGGCGATAAATACTTCTTCGCCAGCCTTGTATCCTGCTTCTGTTATAGCTTTAACGATAAGTTCTAAAGCTTCTTCATTACTTTTTAAATTTGGAGCAAAGCCACCTTCATCACCAACACCAGTTGACAATCCCATACCATCTAAAATTTTCTTTAATGTATGGAAAACTTCAGCACCAGCTCTTAGTCTTTCTTTGAATGGTTTAATTACAGGAACAATCATAAATTCCTGAATATCTAAATCATTGTTAGCATGTTTACCACCGTTAACGATGTTCATCATCGGAATTGGTAAGCCAACAGTACCATTAGATACAAATTCATATAACTCTTTACCAGCATTTGCAGCAGCAGCCTTTAAACAAGCTAGAGATACTGCCAATGTTGCATTAGCTCCTAAATTTGTTTTAAATTCTGTGCCATCTAATTTTAACAAGTCAGCATCAATTTGATTTTGCACTAATTCTTTGCCTTCTAGTTCTTTAGCAATAATATCATTAATATTGCTTACTGCTTTTAAAACACCTTTGCCATTATAACGATTTTTATCATTATCGCGTAGTTCTAAAGCTTCTCTTGAACCAGTTGAAGCACCTGATGGAACTGAAGCAGTAGCTTTAATTCCGTTTTCTAGAGTAACATCGCATTCAACAGTTGGATTTCCTCTTGAATCTAAAATTTCTCTTGCATATATTTTCTTAATTTTCATTTTTTCACCTTCACCTTTTTCACTATGATATTGTACCTCATTTTGTAATATTTATCAATAATAGGGTTCGCTATTTCTATGTAAAAACATCATAAATTTTGAAATTATAAATTTAATTTATTTGTTGATTTTGTTAAACAGATATAAATTTTTTACAATTATTTTATAGATATTTCTTTAAATAAAAATTGGTAATAATTATGTTTTTTTAGCCAACGCGTACATATAATACAATTGTAATTAAATATAATTTTAATTTATATCAGAATATTAAAAAATAGCCCCTAGGGGCTAAATTAAAAATCATTACTCAAAGAAGATATTAATTATTTCTTTAACTCTTTTTCTAAATAAAATTTGTTGTAAAAAATCAATACTTGCATATACACACATTATTATTCCAATAAATGTTGTCAAAACTAGGGCTGTGCTAAATGGATTTATCATTACTATAACACCAATTATTAGGACTAATACTGATAGCACCATTGAAAATAACCAAGTTTCTTCGGAAAATTTCTTTAATTGTAAGGCTAAAGCAAACTTGAATGATGCAGATATAATTAACCATAAACCAATACCAATTGATAAAATGCCAGTTAGGGATAATGGATTAATTATAATAAATATGCCAGCAATTATGCTTAAAATTCCATAAATAATATCAGCCATAAAAAATGGGCCTTTATGAACATTAAATATGTACTTGATTATGTTGTAAATTCCTACAACACTTAAGGAAATGCCAAAGGCAACACCGATAACTGTATTTGAACTAGTTGGATTACTAGCACTGTAAACACCTAGAGCAAATAAAATAATATCGATTAGCATTTGACCATAAGTTGCAATATTGAATAATTTTCTCTTTTCTTTCATACTCATCTCTCCAATTATATTTTAATAATTTAATCTAGCATTGTCAATCATTTTGGACACTGTATACTTTTTGTTGGCAATAGTTAGCGTGATTTTCATACACTTCTTTCTGTAACTCTTCAACTTTACTATTTATTGTTTGCATTGTGCTAGAACCCTTTTTCTTACCCAAATTTGTTAATATACTTAGCAAATATGGATTTTTAGCATAAACAATTCCGTTATTGTGGAAAGTGCTATCATATTCACCATATTTTGTTGCGGCTTCTATACCATTTTCTTCGTCTTTCAAGAAGTTTTCATCGCTCTCTACAAAATATGATTTTAGTTCAGATGAAAGTTTAGAATTTTCTTCTATAAAATTATATAACTCTCTTAAATATATTATGGAATCATTGACATCAATTTGTCCAAAGTTATCGCCACCTATAAGGGTATTCTTAGCTCCCAAACTATTGCCAAAACTTTCTAACTTACTAAATCCTATGTAGTCAACAAGCATTTGATGGGCCGAATTATCACTTACTGTTATCGCATATTTTACTAAATTACGCAAAGTTATATTATCGCCAATTTTATATTTTTCTAAACCCTTTGAATAAGGCATTTTAAAATTTTTAGTATATTTTTTTGTACTATCTAAGTCTAAATTACCATTAACCGCATTTTCATAAATATAAATAGCATCTAGCATTTTAATCGTACTGGCGGCATAATACACTTTTTTTTCGTTATAGCTATAGATATAATCTAGTTTTATGTCAACAAATTTTACACTTAGATTATATTTTTTTAAATAATCCGTCAATTCATCCTCAAGTTTAGTTAGTTTTTCGGATTTTTCTTCTTCCGTATATTTTTGATTCAAGCAAATATTATAGTCTTTATCTTGTTGTTGTTTTTTCTCTTGTTCTTTTTTTTCATCTTGTTTCTTTTTCTGTTCGTTTATTTTGTTCATTAAATATTCATAGGTATTATTAAAAGTAATATTATAATTGTCAAGTGATTTTTTTAATGTAAAAAAGAGTGCTGCAAGAAATATTAACAATAAAACTAATTTGGGGCCTTTTTTTAATCTACGACGGCTCTTTTTCTTTTTTCGTTTAGTTTTACTTTTTTTCATATTTCACCACCTAATATAATTATACATTATTTTGGATAGAAAAAAAGTGAAACTATAAAAGTTCCACCTTTAATCAAAGTTTTATTACTCAATAATGTCAGTAACAGAACCAGCACCTACAGTACGACCACCTTCACGGATAGAGAACTTAGTACCTTTTTCTAAAGCTACTGGAGCAATTAATTCTACAGTCATATCAACATTGTCGCCTGGCATAACCATTTCAACACCTGCTGGTAATTCAATAACACCTGTAACATCAGTTGTTCTGAAATAGAATTGAGGTCTGTAGTTTGAGAAGAATGGAGTATGACGACCACCTTCTTCTTTGCTTAATACATAAACTTTAGCAGTAAATTTATGATGAGGAGTAACTGAACCTGGTTTAGCAAGTACTTGTCCACGCTCAACTTCATCACGGTTAATACCACGAAGTAATGCACCAGCATTGTCACCAGCTTGAGCAAAGTCTAGAGATTTTCTAAACATTTCGATACCAGTAACAACTGTTTTTCTTGTAGGTTTAAGACCAACGATTTCAACTTCATCGTTAAGTTTAAGTTGTCCACGCTCAACACGACCAGTAACAACTGTACCACGACCAGAAATTGTAAATACATCTTCGATACTCATTAAGAATGGTTTATCTAAATCTCTTACAGGAACATCAAAATATGTATCGCAAGCTTCCATTAATTTCTTAATTGCGCCAGCACCCATATCAGATTCATCACCTTCAAGAGCTTTAAGGGCAGAACCACGAATGATAGGACAATCAGCATCAAAACCATATTCTCCTAATAATTCACGGATTTCCATTTCTACTAAATCTAATAATTCTGGATCTTCAACCATATCACATTTGTTGATAAATACAAGAATTTTAGGAACACCTACTTGACGAGCAAGTAAAATATGTTCTCTAGTTTGAGGCATTGGACCATCTGTTGCTGAAACAACTAGAATAGCGCCATCCATTTGAGCGGCACCAGTAATCATGTTCTTAACATAGTCAGCATGGCCTGGGCAATCTACATGAGCATAGTGACGAGTTGCAGTTTCGTACTCAACATGAGCAGTATTGATTGTAATACCTCTTTCTCTTTCTTCTGGTGCTTTATCGATATCAGCATAATCTACAAAGTTACCAAAATATTTAGTAATAGCAGCAGTTAAAGTAGTTTTACCATGGTCTACGTGACCAATAGTACCAATATTTAAATGCTCTTTACTTCTGTCAAATTTTTCTTTTGCCATATTAAATATTCTCCTTCTTTTTTATTACATATTTATTTTATCTAATGCTTGATGTTTTTTCAAGTATTATTTTTAGTTAGCGCTGTTTTTCTTAATTATATCTTCAGCGATTGATTTTGGAACTTCATCATAATGATCTAATTCCATAACAAAGTTTCCACGACCTTGGGTATTACTTCTTAGAGAAGTAGCATAACCAAACATTTCGGCAAGTGGAACCATTGCCATAATTTGTAGAGCATTACCACGAGACTCTTGTCCAAGTGGACGACCTCTACGACTTGTTAAGTCACCCATAACATTACCCATATATTCTTCTGGAACTGTTACAGAAACTTTCATAATTGGTTCTAGAATAACTGGTTTACATTTATTCTTAGTTTCTTTAACTGCTAGAGAAGCAGCAATTTTGAATGCCATTTCTGATGAATCGACATCATGGTATGAACCATCAAATAATGTAGCTTTGATATCAACCATTGGATATCCGGCAAGTACACCACCAGCTAGGGCTTCTTGTAAACCTTTATCAGTTACGGGAATATACTCACGAGGAACTACACCACCGACGATAGCGTCAACAAATTCATAACCTTTACCTGGATTTGGTTCAAATTTAACCCAAACATGTCCGTATTGTCCACGACCACCAGATTGTTTAATATAACGACCTTCACATTCGCCAACTTGAGTGATTGTTTCACGGTAAGCAACTTGTGGTTTACCAATGTTGCATTCAACATTAAATTCTCTACGCATTCTATCTACAAGAACATCTAGGTGTAATTCACCCATACCACTGATAACAGTTTGACCTGTTTCATGGTCAGTCTTATATTTGAATGTTGGATCTTCTTCAGCAAGTTTTTGAAGAGCAAGGGCCATTTTATCTTGGTCATTTTTACTCTTTGGTTCGATTGCTTCATCAATAACTGGTAATGGGAATTCCATACCCTTCATGATAACTGGGTTCTTTTCATCACATAATGTATCAGCAGTAGTAGTATTTTTTAAACCTACAGCAGCAGCAATTTCACCACAATATACTTCAGAAATTTCTTTACGAGTATTTGCATGCATTTGTAAGATACGACCAATTCTTTCTTTTTCACCCTTAGTACTATTTAAAACATATGAACCGCTTGTTAATTTACCAGAGTAAACACGGAAGAATGCTAATCTACCTACAAATGGATCTGTCATAATCTTAAATGCTAGGGCAGTAAATGGTTCATTATCACTTGGATGACGCATTATATCTTCACCAGTTTTTGGATTAAAACATTCAATTGATGGAACATCAGTTGGAGCAGGTAAATAATCGATTACAGCATCAAGTAATAACTTAACACCAATATTTCCTAAAGCAGTTCCGCACATAACTGGGAAGAATTCAGCAGCAAGGGTTCCTTTACGGATACAATGTTTGATTTCTTCAATAGTTAATTCTTCACCACCAAGGTATTTTTCCATTAGTTCATCATCGAATTCAACAACAGTTTCAACTAAATCAGAGCGTCTTTTTTCTGCTTCTGCTTTTAATTCTGCTGGGATTTCAATTTCAACAGGATTTTCAGCTTGTTGACCATCATATTGATAAGCTTTCATTGTTACTAAATCAATGATACCATTGAATTCAGATTCTTGTCCAATTGGCCATTCGATTGGTTTTGCATTAACACCTAATCTCTTGTCAATTGTATCTAAACTGTAAACGAAGTCAGCACCCATCTTATCCATTTTATTAGCAAAAATAATTCTTGGAACTTTGAATTCAGTTGCTTGACGCCATACAGTTTCAGTTTGAGGTTCTACACCAGCTTGAGCATCGATTAATGCTACAGCGCCATCTAGAACTCTTAAACTACGGGAAACTTCTACAGTAAAGTCTACGTGTCCTGGGGTATCAATAATATTGAAACGGTATCCCTTCCAGTGTGCAGTTGTTGCAGCGGAAGTAATTGTAATACCTCTTTCCTTTTCTTGTTCCATCCAGTCCATTTGTGATTCACCATCGTGAGTTTCACCAATTTTATGTGTTACTCCAGTATGGAATAATACACGCTCAGTAGTAGTTGTTTTTCCGGCATCAATGTGAGCCATGATACCGATGTTTCTTACTTTGTCAATTGAGACATCTCTTGCCATATATTTCTCCTACCATCTATAATGAGCAAATGCTTTATTAGCTTCAGCCATCTTGTGAGTATCTTCACGCTTTTTAACAGCTCCACCAACGCCTTTTGCAGCATCCATAATTTCGTTTGCTAATTTTTCAGCCATAGTTTTTCCACGACCATTTTTAGCATAATTTACTAACCATCTTAGAGCAAGTGATTGAGCTCTATCAGGGCTTACTTCTAGTGGAACTTGTACATTAGAACCACCTACTCGTCTAGATTTAACTTCTAGAGCGGGCATAATATTCTTCATTGCTTCGTTATAAACTTCCATTGGGTCTTTCTTAGTTGTTTCTTTAATTATATCGAATGCTTCATAAAGAATTTTTTGTGCAGTACCTTTTTTACCACCAATCATAAGTGTGTTAACTAATTTAGTAACCACTTTTGAATTGTATATTGGATCAGGTAATACATCTCTTTTTACAGCGCGTCTTTTACGCATAATTATCTTCTCCTTCCTTTAATTATTATTTAGTTTTTGGTTTTTTAGTACCGTATTTACTACGACCTTGTTTTCTATTGTTAACGCCTTGAGTATCAAGTGTTCCACGCACAATATGATATCTAACACCGATAAGGTCTTTAACACGACCACCACGAATTAATACTACGCTATGTTCTTGTAAGTTATGACCTTCACCTGGAATATAAGTATCAACTTCACGACCATTTGATAATCTAACACGAGCATATTTTCTTAACGCTGAGTTTGGTTTCTTTGGTGTACGAGTAGCAACTCTTGTACAAACACCACGCTTTTGTGGACTATTTGTTTCAGTTTCTTTTCTTTCCATAGAATTGAAGCCAACATTTAATACTGGGCTCTTACTCTTTTTAGTTTTCTTACTTCTTCCTTTTCTAACTAATTGGTTAATAGTTGTCATAAAATCCTCCTTCCATTAACACACATCCTGGTGTATCAATTATTCTTTTTAAATAAGTTCTACCGAGATAGAACCATAATTAAAATTCATTAATACTATAGCATTCTGCTTCCTCTTTTGTCAACAAAAACTTAACGCTAATCTAAATTTTTTGTATAGCCTTTAGTAGTATAATTTTTGCAAGAAATATAAGGAGTATAAGTAACGATTTCTTCGTTGGCTATCTTTACATAACCATCACAAATATCATTATCGATTTTCAGTTGACTAACTACCCCTTTTTCAATAGCTTCGCTTAGACTAAAATTTATAACTTCAATTGTTTTAGGATAGTCCTTATTCTTATTGTTATATTCAGCTACGGCATTAGCAAAATATTCTTCTAGGCTACGATATTCTTTTATTTTCTTATCTAGTTTAAAGGAATACATGGTAAACAAAACAAAAATCGATACAAGAATTACTCCCCACAGAATCGTGAATTTACGAAATTTTTTCATTCTATATTATCAACTCCATATTCATCAGACGAGTACGAATCACAATCAATATATGATTTAACAATATAATCATTATCTTTGAAACTAGCTACCGAGTAACCATCGCACATATTGTTTGTTCTTTCATCTTTAATTGATTGAATGTATTTTTTATTAATAATATCATTAGCGTTTATTACAATCGTCTCATCTTCAGCGATTGTAATGCCATTTTCTTTTAGATAGCGAATAGTTGCGGCCTGCAACTGGCTTTCTTTAGTTGTATAATATTTATTTTTAGAAGTACTATTACCACCGATATTGGTATTATCATCCGCTAAATCATTATTTGATTGATTGCCATTATTATTGGTATTGTTATTAGAATTATTGTTATAATTATTATTTTGATTAGTGTTTTGGTTATTATTTATATTGTCTGTTAATTCCTTAGAACTATTATTAGAATAGTTAGTAGAATTATTATTACTATTTAAATCATTACTTAATTTGGTCGACAGTTTATAAACATAAAATACTGAAATTAATAAAAAAGATAGTATAACGGCCATGCAGATTAATAGAGTATTTAAGCTCCAACCTTTGTTGTTAAGTTTCACGGTCTTTCACCTCGAAATAGATTATATATCATTACTTCTTTTTAAGCAAGAAAAAACTGCGGGTTTCCCTACAGTCTTAATTTATCTTTGGTTACAAATTAGCAGTTAACTAATTCAACAGTAGCACCAGCTTCTTCAAGTTGTGCTTTAACTTTTTCAGCTTCTTCAGCAGGAAGGTTTTCTTTAACATTTCCACCGTTATCAGCTAAAGCTTTAGCTTCAACTAGTCCTAGACCAGTTAATTCTTTAAGAATTTTGATAACAGCAATCTTAGTTGCACCAGCATCCTTTAATACTACATTTTTGTTTGCAGCAGCAGCGTTATCTTCGCCAGCAGCAGGAGCAGCAGCAACAGCAACAGCAGATGGATCTACTCCAAATTCTTCCTTCATTGCATCAACTAATTCTTTAACTTCAAGAATAGTCATTTCTTTTAAACCTTCGATAAATTCTTCTTTAGTAAATTTTGCCATTTTTATTTTCCTTTCTTAATAAACTATTTTTCTAATTGTTCAGAGTATAAGTTCAATGCGATAGATAAATCTCTAACATATTGAATCATACCACCAGCAAGTTGTGTTAACAATCCTTCACGAGATGGAATACTTGCATATTCGTTAATCGTTTCTAGACTAGCAACATTACCACTAATGATACCAACTATAATAGTGGCTTTTTCATGTTCTTTAGCAAATTTGCTTAGAACTTTGATAGGTTCTAGTAAAGATTCACCAAATACGATTGCGTTAGGTCCTTCTAAGAATGCATCATCCATACCAATAGATAAGTCATTTAAAGCGCGTCTAACTAATGTATTTTTATAAATTTTTACTTCACCATTAGCATCTTTTAGATTTCTTCTTAATTCAGTAAATTCAGCAACTGTTAATCCTTGATAAGAGAATACAATTACAGACTCAGAAGCCTTAACTTTATCACT
Source organism: uncultured Bacilli bacterium (assembly GCA_934096595.1). GTDB lineage: Bacteria > Bacillota_I > Bacilli_A > RF39 > UBA660 > CAG-605. The sequence goes on from CAKOMH010000004.1 coordinate 27,887, forward strand.
TATTTCAGAAACAACTGCAGCCTTTGCTTCAAGAATTTTCTTACTTGCCATAGTTTTTTGTGTCCTTTCTATAAATTTTATATAAAAAAGCTTTCCAATCAGGAAAGGTTAAAGAATATTATCTTTATTTTCCCTCGGTAAGATTTATTTTTGTACTTACTGTCTTTGGTAATTAGGCTTTTTTAACTTATTTAATAAAATTAGATTCCAAATGAATTTTTATCTAATTTAATTCCAGGTCCCATTGTAGATGCTACAGAGATATTTTCAATGTAGTTTCCTTTAACAGTAGATGGTTTAGCCTTAACAATAGTATTAAATACATAAGTTAAGTTTTCTAGTAATTGTTCATCAGTAAATGAAACTTTACCAATAATTGTATGAATATTACCAAATGAATCAGTTTTGTATGATACCATACCTTTTTTGATATCTTCAACTGCTTTAGCAGTATTCATTGTAACAGTACCAGTTTTAGGGTTTGGCATTAAACCTTTAGGTCCTAAAACACGACCAATTCTACCAAGTTGAGCCATCATATCTGGTGTTGCAACGATTACATCATAATCAAACCAATTTTCATTTTGAATTTTTTCAATCATATCAGTATCGCCAACATAGTCAGCACCAGCATTTTTAGCAGCAGTAGCAGCTTCACCCTTAGCAATAACTAAAACTTTTTTAGTTTTACCAGTTCCGTTAGGAAGTACGAATGAGCCTCTTAATTGTTGATCTGCTTTTTTAGTATCTAAATTTAGTTTAATGGCAACTTCTACAGTACTATCGAATTTAGCAGTAGCAGTTTCTTTAACTAATTTGATTGCTTCTTCTTTAGTATATAATGTGTTTTTGTCTACTTTTTTAGAAGCTTCCACATACTTTTTGCCTTTTTTCATACTTATTTCCTTTCTAATTGTGGTTTATTAGCGGAATTATTTTTTAAATTTTGTAATTACTTTTCTTCTTCTTCAGTTTCTTTAGATTTGTCGTTAATTACTTCAACTTCACCGATTGTTGCGTTCTTGTTTGCTTCTTCAGCAGCCTCTAACTCAGCTTCACGCTTTGCAGCTTCAGCTTCTTCTAGAGCAGCTTCCTTACCTTGTTCTGCTAATTCTTTATCATTTAAGCCTTCAATAGCAACGCCCATGTTTCTAGCAGTACCTTCAACAATGTTCATTGCAGCTTCTAATGTATAGCAATTTAAATCAGGTAATTTTGTTTCTGCAATTTCTTTTAACTGGTCAACAGTTAAAGTTGCAACTACTTCGTTAGCTCCCTTTGTGCTACCTTTTTGAATTTTAGCAGCTTTCTTAATTAAGAATGGAGCTGGTGGAGTTTTTAACACAAAATCGAATGATCTATCATCATAAATTGTGATAACGCATGGAAGAACATCTCCCATTTTATCTCTAGATGCATCATTGAATTTTGAGCAAAAATCTTGTAAGTTAATTCCTGCTGGCCCTAACACAGTACCTACTGGAGGAGCTGGTGTTGCTTTACCGGCTGGAATTTGTAATTTAATTCTTTTTACGATTTCTTTAGCCACGAAAAACACCTCCTATAAAATATTTTGTCGCGTAAGTGGTGTGGGCATTCCGCACTCCCTTCCACTTAATGGTTACATACCCGTCATGTAATAATTAAATGTAATAAACATATGTAATCGATAATGATACTACCATAGGAAGAATAAAAAATCAAGTTAAAAATGACGATATTATCAAAAAAAATCGTTGACATTTTAATAGCTTTGAAATGTTAGAATGATATCTTAAAAATTCTTATTAATTTCTTTAAGAAGCACACAGATGCATGAAAAAATTATGCAATTACCTAGAAATCATATAAAAACTAATTATATAGAAACATGAATATAAAATAATAACAATTATCATTTTATGCAATTAGGTTTTATGGTGCTATATTAATAACACAATACTAAACAAAAAAACTATAGTCAAACTTCTTAAAAAAGCCTTTCTATAGTTTAGTTATAAGCCATAATAAATTTTCTTTATTATATCTGACTAACTTGATTTATTTCAACTTCAACAGGAGTTTCTTGTCCGAATAAGTCGATTAAAACATTTAAGCGACCATTTTCTAAATCAAGAGTATCAACACTACCTGACATTCCTTTGAATGGTCCATCAATAATGTTAACTTTAGTACCGACTGCTAGGTCTTTAGGAGTTTCTACTCTGCTCATACCCATATCAGCTAAGATACGGTCAATTTCCTGAGGTAATAATGGAGTTGGTTTAGCACCTTTACCACTTGAGCCAATGAAACCTGTTACCCCCGGAGTATTTCTAACGATGTACCAAGATTCATCAGACATTTTCATTTCAACTAAAATATAACCCGGAAACATCTTTTTTTGTTTTTCTTTTTTAACACCATTTTTAACTTCGACTTCGGTAGTTTCTGGAATTACGATTCTAAAAATATTATCTTGTAAACCCATTGATTCGATTTTAGATTCTAATTTTTCTTTTACTTTATATTCGTGTCCACTGTAAGTGTTAACAACATACCATTCTTTATCCATTAGACTAATGCCCCCTTAATTAATGATAATATTAAATTTAAGATTGAGAAGAAACCAGCAAGAATTAGACAGAAGATGATAGTTGCAAAGGTATACTTTAGTATATCTTTAAATTTAGGCCAACTTACTTTTTTTAGTTCCGATTTTACTCCGCTTAAATATGATTCTTTGTTACTTTTTTTATTTGTATCTTTTTTTGCCATTTATAGCACCTCTTATTTTTATAAAATAAAAACGCATATTGCTTGCGTATCACAACTAAAATATACTATAAGTCCTGATAAAATGCAAGTGGTTTTATGCATATTTTTGCATTTTTTAAGATGGCTCGTTGGGTAGAGGATAAGAAAAAAGTGTAATAATTAATCTTGAAAAATTAGACTAAGTATCACACTATTTTTCAAAAACATACTTTTAGATATTTCCTATATTTTTAAAAACTTATTTTAATCTTATTTGGATTTTTTTGTTTCATTTTATTATCCTATTTTTATTTATTCTATTTTACTTATCATATTTTTTTACTTATCATATTTTTATTTATCCGAATTTTTTGGTTATTTCATTTTATTTATTTCATTTTGTTTATTTCATTTTGTTTTATTTATTCTACTTTAATTTTAAACAAAATAACACATTTATATCTCATTGCTTAGGATTTTATTTATTATCAGATTTTAAAACATCAGTAATATCTTTGATTTTTCTTCTAATTCTTTGGGCGGTATTATCGATTTTTTTAGGAGATTCATGCAAAATTTCGGCAATTTGCTTATAATCATATTCTAGTATCATTAAATCAAAAACTTTCGTTTCAAATGGAGATAGTTTTGCTTCACAAGCATTAATAATGACTTCGAGGTTTTCTCTAGTAGCAATGTTTACTAAAGGATTATTTTTATTATCATCACTTATGATATCAATTAAAGTCGTATCATAATTTTCATAGTCGTAATCAATAGATAAGATGTCTTTATTAAATTTCGATTTAACATTGGTTGCCCCTCTTAAGAGATTTGACAATCTTCTTTTAACACAAAGGGTTATAAAGGTAGGAAGTTGAGCTTCTTTAGTTTCATTATATTTATCTAAAGCATCAGCAAAACCTAACATAGCTTCTTGGTAAATATCTTTATATTCAACACCTGATTTAGCAATAATCTTAGCATACCTTTTCATTGTTTGCTCTATAATATAGTAATATTTTTTGAACAATATATCTTTAGCGTCTTCACTTTCTTCATTAAGCATAAAAAGCAATTCAGCGTCGTTGGTATCTTTATAAGTTTTTCCCATTAGCGAAATGCAATGTCATAGATTAGGATAGCTGCTGCAACAGAGGCATTAAGACTATTGACATGTCCTTTCATAGGCAAAGATACAATTTGATCGCAGTTTTCACGAACAAGACGCGATAAACCAAAACCCTCACTGCCAACTACTAAAACGACTTTATCGCTATAATCGCAAGTTTTACTTGAGATGCCATCAGCTTCAGCGCCGTAAACAAAGAAGCCGTTATCTTTAAAATCATTAATTGTTTTAACTAAGTTGTTAACTCGGGCTATATTAACATATTCTAAGGCTCCAGTGGAAGTTTTCATAACAGTTTCATTAACATCAACGCTACGATCTTTGGGAATAATTATTGATTTGACCCCAGCAGCTTCGCAGGTACGGATAATGGCCCCAAAGTTATGAGGGTCTTCTAGATGGTCTAAAATAACAACTAGTTTTTCATTATACATAGATTTATAATCGGTATAGTTAAAATCATCAACGATGGCCATAATACCTTGGTGATTACCTTTTACCATTTTATCCATAGTTTCACGAGAAACGGACTCGAATTGAATTTTGTTTTCACGAACACTTTTCATAATTCTTTCGTCTTTCATGTTACTTGTTATATAAAGTTTTTTTATTTTTTGAGGATTAGATAAGACTTCATTTAAAACATTTTTACCATATACTTTCATTTTTAATGACCTCCTTCATTATTTCGGTAATTCTTTCTAAATTATTTTGATAATACAAATAGCCAATTAAACATTCAAGACCGGTGGCAATGCGATAAGTAACGATATCAGTATGTTTGGCTTTACCGCCGTGAGCGTTGCGACCCCATTTTATAATCTCTTCTTCTTCTTTAGTTAAAAATTCTTGACTACTAAGAGCTTCATAGATTTTGCGTTGGCTTTTAGCACTGACAAAATTTAGACTTCGCTGCTGAATTTCTTTTAATTTACACATGTTTTCTTCGACTAAAAATTTACGCACATAAAATTCATAAATACAGTCGCCTATGTAGGCATATACTAAAGGGCTTTTCATATTTCATCACGCTTCAAATATTAACACACTTTGTCTAAAAAGTAAAACAAAAAAGCACATTTCAGCAAGTAATTTTAGAGAAGCTTTTTTGAGACTCTATTCTTGCTATATTATGTGCTTTTAGTGAAATTTTCTCCTTATTCATTTTTTATTTAGTTTAAATAGTTATTGATTTTCAAGCGTTTTTCTTAATTATAAATTACTCATTAATTTTTGGGTTATTCTTTAGAAAATCCATTTATATCTGTTGATAACTTGTTATTTACTTGTGGATAAATTGGTAGTAACTGTTGATAAATCTTTTTTATCTGGCAATTAACTCGAAGTTTATTTGTAAATATTTGTTTGTGGATAACTAGATATTTAACTAGATATTTAATTTAAATAATTTATTTAGATTTTATTTTTCATTTAAAGAAGCTGCAACATTTAAAGCCGCTACTGTTCCTTCGGACATTGCAGTTATTATTTGATAATATTCATTTTTAATATTATCACCAACAGCATATAATCCTTGAACAGATGTTTCGTATTTGGTATTTACTTTGATATAGCCTTCGTCATCAAAAATATTAAAGTTGCTAAGATAGGAAATGTTTGGTTCATAGCCGATATAGATAAATAAACCTGATACTTCAAGATTTTTTTCGTGATTTTCCTTATTTATAGTTAAGCTTGTCAATTTTTCTTCGCCATTTAAAGAACTAATTGTAGTGTTATAGGTAATTTCAATATTCTTTTTAGCTTGTAATTTTTGAAGTAATTGTTCTTCGACTTTTAGTTTATCTTTGCGAATTAACATGTAGATTTTATAAGCAAAGTTAGATAAATATAAAGTTTCTTGAACGGCGGAACGACCGGAGCCAACAACGGCAATGGTTTGATTTCTAAAGAAAGCTCCATCACAAACAGCACAATAGCTAATACCACGGCCTAAGAATTTTTCTTCATTAGGTAGACCTAGTTTTCTGGCTTTACGACCACTAGCGATAATAACTTTTTTAGCTTCATAGGTTGCTTCTTTAGTACTAACTCTAAAAACGCTTTGTTCTTTTTCGATATGATTGACGCTTTCTAATTTGTACTCAATATCTAAAGACATTAAGTGTTCATAAAGTTTATAAGAAAGGTCAGCCCCACTGATATTAGGAAACCCTGGATAGTTATCGATTTTATCAATATAATTAATTATTCCGCCTGGCATACTTTTTTCTAAGCATAAAACTTTTAGGTTACTTCTTTTAGCATAGATGGCGGCGCTTATTCCGGCAGCTCCTAAACCAACAATTATTAAATCATACATGGTAATACCTCCTTAGATTGCTTATTCATTATCATCTAGCAAGCAATTTTTTATCTTCATAATATTTAAATTTTAATTATTTTCTTAAAAATGAATGTCCTTTGTCTCTTCATTATTATATAGGTCTTCATATTTATCTTTGCGACTAATTATCATTATAGCTAAAAGACCAATGATAAACATGATAACGGATACAATCTGTGCCACTTTAAAACCACCAAGCATTAAAGAATCGGTACGCATTCCTTCAATAAAGAAGCGACCTATACCATACCACATTAGATAAATGGCAGTTAAAGTGCCAATTTTTGTTTTTTTAGAACGACGAACTATTAACATGACGATAAATCCTAAAAGACACCAAAGGGATTCATAAAAGAAGGTTGGTTCATAGTAAACACCATTAATTTGCATACCTTTAATAATAAAATCAGGAATGTGTTTATTTTGAAGGGCAAGTAAAGTTGTTGCCGGACCATGGGCTTCGCTATTAAAGAAGTTGCCCCAACGACCGATTGCCTGCGCTAAAAGTAGTGATGGACAAACAAAATCCAAAACACGGATTAGATAAGCATTATATTTTTTGCAATAAAGATACATGGTAATAAGACCCGCAATAATGCCACCATGAATTGCAAGGCCACCTTCCCAGACATAAAGAATGGATATAGGATTAGAAGCATAAGCGCTCCAGTTGAATGCAACATAATAAAGTCTAGCACCAATGATGCCAAATATTAAAGCATAGAAAAACATATTGAAAAGGAAGTCTGTATTAAAGCGCAAGCGTTTGGCCTCTTTTTCAGCAATTATATAACCTAAAATAACCCCTGTTAAAATTAAGACTGAATACCATCTAATTTCAAAATTTCCGATGGTAAATAAAACTGGATTCATATATTTCCTCTTTTCTTCCACTTGATTATATCAAAAACATATTAGTTTTACTAGATAAGTTTAATTTAAGAAATGGAAAAGTATTATCGAAAAGGCGTAGCCTAAATAAGCTGCGCCCTTGTAATCTTGGAATATTGACTATTATGGATTTTTCTTTAATTTCATTTTAAGCTTTATAACATTTTTTAAAGCAATTATTTGCTAAGCTTCTTTTCTTAATTTATCGATTTCTTCAATTGATAAGCCGGTTAGTTCTGCAATTGTATCAATATTCATGTTTTTTTCTAAACACTTTTTAGCAATTTCTAATGCTCTTTCTTCAGAGCCTTCTAACTTGCCTTCTAGCTTACCTTCTAGTTTGCCTTTTTCATGAGCTTCTGCTAACTCAGTATTACGAATCAGCTCCTTATAATTTTCTTCTTCATTAAAAAGTCTAATATAACCATCATCACTCGATAATTCCTTGGCACGACTAACTAATTTTTCCGTATCTTTTTTGCTCATAAGTTTATTCGACTCCTTATCCAACTCAAGTGAACTGGTAGTCATAAACATTCTACAAATTATGGCTACTTGTTCTTCTTGCTTATCGGCATAATTATAACTCATATCTTTAGCTTTTGCCATATTTATTTCGAATATTTTGGTACTATCATCAAAGATTTTACCAGTTTTATAACGCATAGTAATCATTTCTATTAAATCATTTTCGTTATCAGCAAATGTATTAAAATCAATTAAGATAGTGTCGTAAGCCTTAACATATTTATCGTCATTAATAGAAATACCACCTCCTGCTACTTTATAAGCATAGAAGACATTACGCCAAGGCATTGTCTGTGAGGAATTCATTTCCACAATATATTTATTAATATTTTTTTCATCTTTAAAATAATCAGCAATTATATCGCTTTTACTTCTCGTATCTTTTGCCGATACTTGTTTTAATTCATTTGGTAACAATCTAACCTTACCCTTAACATCTTCAATTTTAACATTGCCAAATATTGAAATGATACACTCAAGTAAAGGCATGGCTTCCTCAGAAATGAAAATTTGCTCGAACATTACATCCCAAGTCATAGGTAAAACAAAATCGGCACCTTTATTTTCTTTTAAAGTTTTCTCTATTTCTCTCTTGCTTTTCATTAATCATCACTTCCTTTTCCATATTGTTTTTGGCAAAATTTATCATAGATTCACCTCCTTTTCTTAAGAGGAATATTATTTCACCTCCTAATTATATATATTGGTAAGTGAAGTCTAATTTCCTTCAAAAATTTTTATATTTCGTTAAAGTTTAACAATTTTTTATTAAATTTGACATGAATTTTACATTTTTAGAGAAAAAAATAGCCATTAGTATTCCAAGTTATGACTTTTTAACTTTGAAATATTTATGACTTTTTATTTTATAATTTATATCCAGTTCTTTGAATTTATTGTATCATTAATTTTACTATTTTTTTATTTGTCATCAATCAAACATATCTACTTTATCATAGTAAACAGTTTTTATTGGTTCCCCTATTTCTTTTATTGGTGTTAAAGTTCCTTCTAAATTATATTCAATATATCTATCTAAATATTTATCACACCATTCTTGACTTGGTTCATTACCTTCACCAAACATTAAAGTTAAATCCGTAAATAATGGATTTTTAGTATAAAAAGGTTCGTCTAAATTACTTTGAGTATACAAAATAAACGCATGAGCTTTATAATTAACAGCCTCCTCAATTTCATCATTAAATTCAAAAACAAAGCTATAATTTACCAATCCAAGATTATTAAATTTTGTATATTTTTGATAAGTCGTTCCTTCTATACCGATAATATATTTTTTGTCTATATTTAAATTTTGAATCTTCTGCGAAACATAATACTTGTTCCCAAACTTGGCTACATGCAATGGCTGTTGAAAGATTCCGCATAAAGTTTCTGCTGCTTCAGTACATGATATTTTAGTTGTTTCTTTATCAACAATCATAAATGTTGCGCTATTTAATGTCCAATAGTTGCTATTAATAAAGTTATTTACTTTTGCATAATATTTTCTACACTCTCCACCATCTATTAAATCGCCACCATTACTTAGGCAAACCTTGTTTATCTCATCTTCCGTTATGGGACTAGATATAACTACTATTTTACCTACCCATTTATCAGTTCCATCGTTTTTTATATCATTAATAGTTGTACCATAGTCTAGCCATACTCTTAAATCAAAAGATATAGAACCGCCTACTGGGAGATATCCAGATTTTAGAGTATTAGCAACTTTACCATTTTTCAAAGAAACTTCTGTTTCATTATACCTGTTGATAACTTGTGGATTAGTATTATTTAAAGAAGCCTTTATAAATCTAGTATCAATATTACTAGTATTTAATGTTTCTAAATTAATTTTATAATACGCATTTATATCGCAATTATTTGTTATCTTAAAAGTATATGGTGTTAACTTACTACCAGCATCATCACTTATGGGATATTGTTTTTCTAAATTAATTGCATTTGATTCACTACTATAAGTTATATCAAAACAACTAGTCATAGCTGTATTTACTTTATCCTGACTAACACTGATATTCCATAAAGAATAAGAAACACCTATTCCTAAAACTATTACTATTAAAACACTTACTAGCACAAATATATAATTTACTTTTTTCATTCTCTTCACTACCTTAAATAAATTATATCATGTTTTGCTCATATTTACCGAATATTTTTATTTACAGTTCTTTTTTCTTAGATAATTCTTGCATAAGGTGGAATTATCATGAATAACAATTTAGTATTTTTAAGAGAAGAAAAAGATTATTTAAGTAAAGATATGGCTAAATTTTTAAACATACCACCATCTGTTTATAGTGAATGGGAAAATAACAAACTATCTATATCCACTAAAAGATTATATGAATTAGGAGAATTTTTTAATGTTAATATAGACTATTTGGTTGGATTATCTTCTAAAAGAATAAATTTAAAAACTAATAAAGTTTTAGATCAAAAAGAAACTTCTTTAAGATTAAAAGAAGTTCGAGAAAACATGAATTTATCTATGCGAGAATTAGCTCAAAAATTAAATACCTCATCATCAGCAATCAGTAATTATGAAAACAATAAAAATTTAATTCTTAGTTCTTTTTTAATTGAATTATCTAAAATTAGTAATTATTCTATCGATTATATTTTAGGTAGAAGTAATATAAAATTTATTCAAAAGTAGTAACTTGCTTTTGTTTTTTAATCTATCATATTTATAACATCATAATAACTAGTTTTTATTGGTTCACCTAGTTCTTTTATAGGGATTAATGTACCTTCTAAATTATATTCTATATATCTGTCTAAGTATTTATCACACCATTCCCCATTTGGTTCATTGCCTTCACCAAACATTAAAGTTAAATCAATAGATGAATATTTTTCTATTGTGTATGTTTCTGATATTTCATCATCTTTAACATCTCCGTAACCATGATATATGAGATATCTATTATAGGAAAGTATTTTATCTTCATCTATAACTTTTGAAAGATTAAAGTAATAAGAATACTCATTATTTCCAAAATTATTCATATCTATTTTAGGAGGGTAATGGCAATATCCAGTTTCAGAATTATATCCACAGAATTCCACGCGAAAACTTGTTGCAATTCCAGTTGCTTTTAATCTTCCATATATTAAATGATTCACCTTTTCTTTTACTGGAACTATAAATACACCAAACCACTTATTATCACCACTATAATTCACATTCCAAATATTAGTTAAATCGTCATATATTCCATTAATTTTAGTCTCTTCATTTCCAAATTTTATACTCTTAAAATTCACAAAGTTATTTACTTTCACATAATATTTTCTACACTCTCCACCATCTATTAAATCGCCACCACTGCTTTGACAAACACTATTTATCTCATCTTCTGTTACAGGACTAGATATAACCACTATTTTACCTACCCATTTATCAGTTCCATCATTTTTTATATCATTAATAGTTGTATAATAATCTAACCATACTCTTAAATCAAAATATATGGAGCCTCCTACCGGAAGATATCCTGATTTTAAAGTATTAGCAACTTTACCATTTTTTAAAGAAACTTCTGTTTCATTATACCTGTTGATAACTTGTGGATTAGTATTATTTAAAGAAGCCTTTATAAATCTAGT
>CAKOMH010000005.1:0-39115 GCA_934096595.1 uncultured Bacilli bacterium
ATTTATTACCGCCCCAGGGCTAATTTCCTTCAAAAATTGATAAATTTTTCTAAAAAATCGTAATTTTTTTGCATTGCCAAACATTTATTTACTTAAAATAAATTTATAACATCATAGTAACTAGTCTTTACAGGTTCTCCTATTTCTTTAATAGGCACTAAAGTTCCATCAGTACTATATTCATAATAATTAGTTAAATTTTTATCACACCATTCCTTACTTGGCTCATTACCTTCGCCAAACATTAAAGTTAAGTCTATATAATTAGGATTTTTAACATAAATACCAGTATCAAATTCATTACGATTATAAATTACAAATGCAGAATGATAAGTAGTAACTCTAGAGTTTATCTCATCATTATATACAAATCTATAAGAATATATATGCCAATCAAAATCATTAATAACGCCATAATTTAAGCCATCCCATATATTTTCATATAACACACTCATTCTTTTGGTTAAACTAGGTGTCTTAATTTTAACCGAATTATAATAAACATGATTAAGCTGAGAAATATAAATCGGTTTTTGATATATACCACAGCAATCACTAGAACATTCAAGCAATAAATAATTATTTTCATAAGAAATAAATTTTGCTCCTGCATTAGGAAACCAACCATCAATTCCGCTTGAAAAATCACTATTTATAATAAAATTATTTAATTTTACATAATACTTTCGACACTCACCTTCCTCTATTAAATCACCACCATTATTTTGGCAAACCTTATTTATTTCATCTTCTGTTACCGGACTTGAAACTACTACTATTTTACCTACCAATTTATCGGTTCCATCATTTTTTATATCATTAACTGTCGTATCATAATCTATCCATACTCTTAAATCAAAAGATATGGAACCACCTACTGGAAGATAACCTGTTTTTAAAGTATTTGCTACCTTCCCCTCTTTTAAAGAAGTATCTGCATCATTATATTTACTTATGATTTTAGGACTTTCATTGTTTAAAGAGGCTTTCATAAGCTTAGTATCAATATTACTAGTATTTAGAGTTTCTAAATTTATCTTATAATAAGCATTTACATCACAATTATTAGTAATTTTAAAGGTATATGGTACTAACTTGCTACCGGCCTCATCACTTATCGGATACTGTTTTTCTAAATTAATTGCACTTGATTCACTACTATAAGTTATATCAAAACAACTTGTCATAGCTGTATTTACTTTATCTTGACTAATACTTATATTCCACAAGGAATAAGAAACTCCAACTCCTAAAAGCCCAATAATCAATAATAAACTAACACTTAATATCAATCCCTTTTTCATACTTCACCTACTATCAATATCATTCTAGCATATTCTTGTGCGCATTAAAAGAACTTTTAAAGAATAAACTTACTTAAATGGGAAAATACTTTTAAGTAAGGTGATAAAAGTATGAACAATAACCACAATAATTTAGAAACATTAAGAGAAATAAATAACTTAAAAGCCAAGGATATTGCTGAAAAACTTGGTGTTTATAAATCTGTTTATAGTGAATGGGAAAATAATAAAACACCAATTCCCACTAAAAGACTTATTGAACTTGCAAATATTTATCAAATTAACATTGATTACTTATTAAATTTAACTACTAAAAAGATGACTATTATCAAAGATCCAACTTTTGACTTAAAGGCAATCGGTATTCGTCTTAAAAACATTAGAACTTCTCTAAATCTTACCCTTAGAGAGTTAGGAGAAAAACTTAACTGCTCGTATTCTGCCTTTGCAGCCTATGAACGCGGCGAAAAACTAATTAACAGTGAAATACTTGTAAGTTTTGCCATCATTAGTAATTATTCAATCGATTATATTTTAGGGCGTACTTCAACAAAAAACCCATTAACAGACAAGAAAAAACATTAAAGAACTTTTTGAAGTATTCTCTAATGTTTTTTTCTTCTTATTACTATTATTTTATAAACAAGCTTATTATTTTCGGCAAAAAGATAAATAAGCCCACAATAGCAGCCGTAATTGCATTAACAAGTACTGCTCCCGCTGCTATATCTTTAGCTCTTCCCGCGTGCTGATCAAATGTTGGACATACCATATCTACAACTATTTCAATTGCCGTATTTACCATTTCTAACGAAATAACCAAACCAAACAAAATAAAACAAATTATCCATTCCCACATACTGATATTTAAAAGCATACCCGAAATAATTACTAATAACATCAGGGAAATATGAATCTTCATATTTCTTTCACTTTTAATACTTGAACCAATTCCTTTAAAAGCATATTTAAAACTATTAATTAACTTCTTATTTTTCATCTTCAAAATTCTTTCCATTTTATTTATAAACTATTTTTTATTGTGATAGCCATTACTCATAACATCTAATTAAAACTAACTCCTCGCTATATTTATTTTTACCTTTTTTTAAAGAATTATCTTTAATCTTTTTATAAGGAGTAAACCCATTATTTTCTAAAAATTTAATAAATTCTTTATATTTAGGATAAACTGTAATATAAATAATACTAGCTTTAATTTTAGTTGCCATTTTATATACAATCCTAAGATATTCTGTACCTATCCCCTTGCCTGTATTTATAACTTTAAATGTTGATATCTTTAATATTTTATTTTCACTTCTCATCTTCTTTAAGTCAAACTTTTCTATGATGTCTAAAATTTCTTGGTATTTTTCTTCTTTTAAAAGTAAAAAGGAAGTTATATTACCTTTTTCATCTTCTGTTATATAAGCAAAATAACTACTTTTTCTTTTTTTCAAAAATCATTTATTAAAATCAACATAATCATTTCTTAAAGAATTAAAAAAAGCATCATTTAAATCTATCTTACTTAAAGATTTTTTTATAATATTCATTCTTTTCCTTTATCCAAATAGGTAATTTTTCTTGTAAAGGAGCAAAACCTCTTCCCTCTTCTAAATAATTTCCGGCATATTTATCATCACCATCATACATTCTTTTTAAAGAACACTTTATCTTCTTACTATTTTCATCAACATCTAACACTTTTACACAAATTATCTCATCAATTTTTGCATACTTACTAACATCTCTTACAAATCTTTTAGATATTTCGGATATATGAATTAAACCAACATAATTATCATATTTAACAAAAATTCCAAAAGGAGCATAGCCAGTTACAGTTACATGAATTACATCACCAATATTTATCATGATAAAACCTCTCTTTTTTAAAACTTCTAAAAGTATTATAACAATTATCTTTACTAATGGCAAAAAATTTAGTTTAATAGTATGTGGTGATACAAATGACAACTAATTCAGAAAATATTAATTTAGATAACAATATACCTGAAAATAACAACAATTTAGCCGAAAATAATAATTCTACAACTAATGATAACTCTCAAGAAATAACTACTTTAGAAAAAATTATTAATGTAATTAATATGCTAAGACCATATATTAATGCCGATGGGGGCGATATCGAATTTATTAAGTACGAAGATAAATATGTTTATGTAAAATTTCATGGGGCTTGCGCTAGTTGTGGTAGTATTGATTATACTATTAAAGATGTTTTATTTAATGCTATCAAAGATGATGTTCCTGAGGTTGAAGGCGTTATTAATGTTGCTATCTAAAAGCCAAAAAATCTAAGAGTAATAAGTTATATTAAAAAGACTTATTACTCTTTTTTAGAAGCCAAGTAATTTCTGGGATATCATAAACTTTTTTTATTTCATAATAAGTATCTTTTAAAAAGGTCTCATAATCATCTACTCTCTCTAAAATAGCCATCAGTTCTTCTTCTTTTAATTTATCTTCTAAAATATATTTACTAAAACAATCAAAGAAGTAACTAGGATAAAGCATTCTAGCATAAAAAAGGCCAAAATCATCACGCGTATATCGCTTGTCCATTAAAATCTCTCTTACTAAGTTTAAACAATCATAATCTTTATTTTGATAAAACACTTCTTTTATATATTCGGCGTAATCTCTAATGTCATAATCTATCAAGGTATTAAGGCTGTTATAATAATTGACTGGTTTATTAGGATAATAAACACGATAATGACAAACCGATAAATTATATGATTTAAAGTTATTATAGTTTAAATAGCTTATTGCATTTTCACCTAAACCAACAAAATAAATAAAACTATGGATTAAAGAGTTTTTACCAACTCGAAAAAGGTCAGCTTGCTCTTCTAAATAATCAATTTTTTCTTGCCAAATAAGACTCCAATCAACCGTATTTCTTTCCCTGATTAAAGGACGATTATTTTTTATTTCTTTAAAACTTATCGTGTCATTTAAAAGACAGCGAACTTTAAGTAAGCAATAAGATTCTTTATTATACTCAACAAGATAGCGATTATATTTATTTTTGATAAGCAAATGATAATTAGTATTAGAAAGTTCTTCATAAATCTTGGTCAGTTCTTCTTCACTTTTACGCACTTTACAAAAATAATAGATATCTGTCTTAGTCTCTATATAATAATAAGTATCCTGACTAATATAGTCGGTTATTTCTAAATTATAGTAATAAAGGATAAAATTTTTCATATAATCACTAGTTAATTATATGTTTATCGCACTTAAAAAGACTAAGTCTAAAATTAGTCTACAAGGTAAGCATTGGTTATGGTGCCATCACCTGACTTTAATGAGCCTTGTTTTAAATTGATGACAGGTTTAACACCATCTATCTTATTAACACGATTTCCGACAACAAAATCTTGAGTTCCTAGTGTTCCATTTGAAGAAACGCCCCCAACAGTAGCAGAAGCTCCGCCATAATAATCGACAGCCGACATAAGCCACCATTGTTTGGCATTGTTTGACAAATAGTAATTTTTGTTTGCAACATTCCAACCACCAGCTAAAGTAGCTTCATCAAAACTTAATAAAGCAATTGGATAAGTTAAAGCCTCGTTTCCATAATCGTAATTTGGCAAACTGAACGAATCATGTATATTATTACAAACTAGCTTTACATACTTATTTTCATATTTAGAATTGCCCCAAGGACCATAAGCCCATCTATAATAAGTATTTTCTGTACCATATCCCAAATTTTTATAAGTTTCTCTATAATTGCTAACGGATTTATCATTGCAAAACAAATTATCAGATAAGTATTGCTCATATCTAGCATCTTTAATATTATTTTCATACCACCTATCAACATATTTTTTTATTGTTGAATCATTTATATTGGCATGAGTTTCTTCATAAGTAGATGAACTCGGTGTCCCATACATATAACCGACATAAGCATTATCATCTGCCTGTTCATTAAAAGCACTTTGACCAATTATTCTATCCTCGCTAGCTTCACCATTTTCATGGGCTGAAGTTCCATCATAGATTATTCTTATAGAACCATCACCATTTATTCTTACGATACGCCAATAAAAGTTAGCAAAATAAACATAGTTATTAGAAACATTCCCACGATAATAATAGCTTGTTCCATAGTTATCAGGAGCACTACAAAGTAGCGAGTTTTCTGATTCAGCACTGGTTACATTAACCGAGCCATCATCATTTACTGTTGGACACTTGCTAGTGGTGTCCAACTGACTTTTTATTGAATTAACAATAGTATCTTTTCTAAAATAAACATTACATTTAGATTTTTTACTCATATTAGTAGTAAGTAAACCCCAACTAACATAATCCCATTCTCCTGAAGAATTATTATCACATTCTATTTTGTCAACATAATAACCACTATCTTTAAGGGGAACGCTATTAGAATATTCATCGTTAATATAAACACCAATAATATTCTTAGCACTTTCATCATTAATTTTAAAACTTAGCAAATAACAACTTCCCAGTATTAAAAAACTAATAACTATTAAATATCTCTTCATCATAAACACTTATCCATTTCCTTTTTTACAAAACTTGACACTTTTCTTAGAGTTTATAACTCTATGAAATGGCAGGTAAATACTGGCTTGGTGTGGTATTTGACTAGAAATTTGACCAGAAAAAGATAAAAAAGCAAATTATACTTGACGCTTACAAGAACCTATAAATTAGGGAAACTTTACATTGTTTTTTGACTAAAATTTTGACGAGAAAATATTTAAAAAGTAGTATTTTTATAGTAGAAATAGACAGAATTTTATGCTATGCTTGTAATATAAATTAATAATACTTACAGAAATATGCTTTCATAGAGTTATAAACTCTATGAAAATTAGTAAATTGGTAACAAATTTTAAAATAAACGGATTTTTTTATTCTGTTTGTATCTTCAATCGTGTCTTCTTACTTTTATAAGAAGAACTTTTTTAATAATAATTATGTTACTTTATATATATTTGTTGGACTATCAGACTATATTGATATTTAAAAAAAGAAGTCATGTTTTTATGACTCTTCTTCTATAAATAAATTAATAAATCGATAAACTCTAAAATTTGAGTAGAAAAGATATAAATTATAAAAGTAGAAATTATTAAGAAAGGACCAAAAGGAACTTCTCTATCTTTTAATTTCACTAAATAATAGAAGGCTACGGGTAAAGCTAGAAAACTAGCTAAAACTAAGTTTATAAAAGAAAGTTTATAACCTAAGACTAAACCGATAAATAAAGATAATTTGATGTCGCCACCACCAAGAGATTCTCTTTTAAAGGCTTTATCGCCAACAATTTTAACCATTAACATAAAGAAAAACATTAAAAGGCCACTTAATAAAGATATAATAAGACCGTTAAGCCCAGCTTTTAGAAAGATAACTACTAAAGCAGCAAGGCTTGATACTACTAAGACTTCATCTAAAATGACTAAATAATTAAAATCACTAATACAAGTAATAATCAAAACACTAGAAATGATTAATGCTAGTAATAAATCATAAGTAAAACCATAATATAGATAGCAGCCCACAAAAAATAAACCAGTTATTATCTCTATTAATGGGTACCACCAAGATAATTTAGCTCTACATTTTCGGCATTTACCACCTTGAATTAAAAAGGAAACAATCGGAATTAATTCATACCACGCTAAGGTATGACCACAAAATTCACAATGACTTCGTGGTTTTATAGCTGATTCATTTTTACTAAGGCGATGTCCAATTACATTAAAGAAGGAACCCATAATAGTTCCTATAACAAACATATATATTATATAAATTATATTCATTACATACCCCCACTAGATACTTGATTATACATATCAAACATTGGTACTAAAATCGAGATGATAATACCACCGACAACAACCGCTAAGAAAATAATTGTTAAAGGTTCGATAAAACTCTTAATATTATTAACCATTGATGAGTGTTGTTCTTGATAATAATGACTTACTCGATCCATCATTTCAGCTAGTTCACCTGTTGATTCACCAGTAACAATCATGTTATAAGCAACATCAGGAACCGCCCAGTGATTTTTAAAAGCTTTCGATATCTTATCACCAACGACAATGTTGTTAATAGTATTATACATTATTTCTTTATAAATTTCATTATTAGTTATTTTACTTAAAATTTCAACACTTTGCGTTATATAAACATTATTTTTTAAAAGGGACGCAAAAGTCTTGGTAAAAATAGCAATTTCATTATATATCATAATATCTTTTATGACTGGAATGTGCATTAAAATAACCTGAACTTCCCGGCGAAAGGCTTTGACTTTTTTATATGCCAACGCAAAAATAATGATAGCGACGATAACTGCTAGTAATAGCATCCAAGCATCGGTTTTTAAGAATTTACTTATTGCTAAAACAATAGCGGTTAAGCCAGTTACCGTAACTCCGTTAGATGCATAAATTTCTTCAAATTGAGGAACAACATACAAGATGATAAAACAAACAACAACGATAGCAAAAATAATAACGATAGTTGGATAAGTCATGGCACTAATCATTTGCTTTCTGGTCGTTTCCATCTCGGTATAATAGTTAGCCATATCATCAAGGGTTGATTCTAAATCGCCGGTAGCCTCAGCAGCTTTTAACATATTAATTAATAATGTAGGAAATTTACTTCCCTGTTTTTCTAAGGCTTGGGAGAAAGTATTACCCATAGTAAGTTCATAGGCAATAGCTTGCATAGTTACCTTTTTGTCTTTTTGTTTACCATATTGGTTTATTAAGATTTTAATTGCATCGTTTAATGTAATACCTGCTTTAATATAAGTGGATAACTGGGTTAACCAGAAAATTAAGTCTTTAGTTGACCACTTACTACCAACGACTGAAGAATCACCATAAAGAAAATCGATTAACTGATTATTCTCAATTTTATAAACTTCAACTCCTTCATTAAGTAAGAATGAGTTAACATCCATCTTAGAAAGTGCTGTAAAATTACCATACTCTATTTTACCATCAGTATTTTTAATTTTATAGCGATAGATTTTAGCTTTTCCGGGAGTTGATGCTTCTGGTTGCTGCAATTCTAACTGCAATTTCCTTCTTTCCTCTTCTAACTTTAATACCTCTTTTTGGGTAATGCCTAAAAAATCTTTGATTTTTTTAACAATAACATCTAAGTCATCATTGCGTTTAGGTTTCGTAGTATTCATAAATTTAGCTTGTTGGTAAGCATCATCAACTGTCTTAGATGAGGCATTAAAAATGGTTTGTAATGGATAAGATACTCCCCTATATGCTAAGTAAAAAATATTAAAAAAACTATAAACAAATTCTAGCAAAAAGCTGCTTTTACTCTCTTTTTCATCATTTTGATTATTAAAATTATTGCTTTGGTTATTTAAAACATTACTATTATTATTAGTTGTATTTATATTAGTATTATTACTCGTAGTAACATTACTTACCATTGCACTATTATTTGCATCCACCATACCATCACCTATTATCTTACTAACATTATAGCAAAAAAGAGGCAATAAGAAAACAAATTTTTCATATACTATTTTAGAAGGTGATATTATGTATCCTAACAGTTTTAATGGTTTAACTTTTGGCAAAGTAATTGGAGGAATTTCTAAAACGCTAAATTTAGTTAATCAGGCGATTCCTTTATATAAGCAAATGCGTCCCATTATCAGTAATGCTGGGAGTATTTTAAGTATTTTTAAGGAATTTAATAAACCTGATAGTATGGTGAGCACAAATAAAAAAAGTATCACTACGCATGATACTCCATTTTCAAAAGAAACCAAAGTTGCTTCAATTACCACCAATAATCCGACATTCTTCCAATAGTTCTTCTAAAGTCTTTATTTCTTTTTTGATATTTAATTTTAAATTTTCATTATTAGATTTTTCTAATTTTTTTAAAATATCTATTTGATTAGTTATTAAATATTGATAATAATCTTTTTTATCTTTTTTTATTAAACCATATTTTATTGTTCTGCTATCTAGTTTGTTATCAATATTCTTTTTAAATAAGCAAATTACATACCAGATATTATTATCTAAAACGGTAATTTCATCTATCAATTTAAAACCTAATTTGGTAACTTCACTTCTTAAGGTATCAAGATTATTATTGGACTGTAAGATTAACTTATCAACATTTTCCATCTTTTCTTTATTATTTAATATATGTAAAATCGTACTGGTTCCCATGCCACTGATGAGAATAGTATTTATAGCATTTTTATCTATATTTTCTAAGCCATCACTTACTATTAAAGGAATATCAAGATTACTATTAGCAACATTTTTACGAGCCATACTAAGAGCTGAATCTTTTATATCAGTTAAAATGATACTTTGGACTAAGTTATTTTGAGTAGCATAAATTCCTAAGTAGCCATGGTCGCAGCCAATGTCAACCACTTTATCTTTTGGCTCTAGGAAGGAAGCAATTTTTTGTAAGCGTCTACTTAGCATTAGTCAGTTAAGAAATCCTTTAATTTTTTTGCACGAGATGGGTGTCTTAATTTTCTTAAAGCTTTAGCTTCAATTTGACGAATGCGCTCTCTTGTTACATTAAATTTCTTACCAACTTCTTCTAAAGTATGACTCGTACCATCAACAAGTCCGAAACGAAGTTCAAGAACTTCTTGTTCTCTTTCTTGAAGAGTTAGTAAAACACTCTTAATTTCTTCTTTCAAAATTTCATTAGTGGCATATTCTTCTGGCGACATGGATAGTTCATCTTTAATGAAATCACCTAAATGAGAATCATCTTCTTCTCCAATTGGCGTTTCTAAAGAAACGGGATCCTGACTAATCTTAATAACTTCACGAACTTTCTCAACAGAAATACCCATTTTTTTAGCGATTTCTTCTTCCGAAGGTTCTCTATTTAATTCTAGAGTCATTTGTCTTTGAATACGAGCCATCTTATTGATAGTTTCAACCATATGAACAGGAACACGAATGGTACGAGCTTGATCAGCAAGGGCACGAGTAATAGCTTGTCTTATCCACCATGTTGCATAAGTCGAAAATTTAAAACCTTTATCATAGTCGAATTTTTCAACGGCTTTCATTAAACCGATGTTTCCTTCTTGAATCAAGTCTAAGAAAAGTAAACCACGACCAACATATCTTTTAGCAATTGAAACAACAAGACGCAAGTTCGATTCGGCTAAAATTCTTTTCGCATTTTCATCGCCAGCAGCGGCCGCTACGGAATATTTCATTTCTTCTTCCATAGTTAATAAAGGAATTTTACCTATTTCTTTTAAGTACATACGAACAGGGTCGTTAATATTAACATCTTTAGTTAATTCTTCATCGCTAAGAACTAATTCTTCCTCAGCATTTTTTCCACCCGAATTAGAATCATCATCACTAACGATTTCAATATTATTGTCAATTAAGGCATTATATAATTCATCTAAGGCATCAGCATCTAAATCTAGGCCTTTTAAATGTTCAGCTAAAGTTTCATAGGTAATAAAGCCGTTCTTTTTACCTAACTCGATTAATTCTTTTTCGCGTTCTTTTAATGGTTTTATTTCCCCAACAGCAACTTTAGCTTTATTATTATCAGTTTCTTTAGTTTCAGCCTTTTCTTTAGAAGTCGTTGCTTCCTTTTTGGCTGGACTTTTTTTAGCTGGTTTAGCCTTAGGCTTTTCCTCAACTACATCTTTTAAAACAATATTTTTATCATTTAAATCTTTATATAAAACCTTAACATCTTTAGGAGTCAATCCATATTCTTTTACTTTATCAGCTACATCTTGAAAACTAACATAACTCTTTTCCGTATTAATTTTAACTAATTCTTCTAATACCTTTGGTAATTCTTTATTCATTACTCAACACTTCCTTTTTTTATTTTTCTTATTTGTTCTAGTATTTGTAATTGATGTTGTCTATCTAATTCATTTGCAAGTTGGCGTTTTAAAGCTTCAATATCTTCTTTATCTTTCTGTCTTTGATAACTTTTGATAATAAGCTCAAAGTTTTCATCACTTACATCTTCATCTTCATCTAAAATTTTCAACACTTCCCCATTAAATGCTTCATTATAAGATATATAAGATATAAAATCAGCAACCGTTATATTATAGTTCTTTCCAATAAAAAACACAATTTCATTTGCTATGCCCCGATAGATTTTATTAGGAAAATAACCAATCTTTTCTTGATACTCTAAAACATACTTCCGGTCGTTTAACATATAATATAACATTTTTTTAGTGATTTTGTCCAATAAATTTTGGGTTTCCGGAATAGTTTCTTCCTCTTTTTTAAATACTTCTTTAGTTATAGTCTGTAAATTGCTAAGTTCATTTAATCTTTCTTTTAAAACAGCTTTATCAAGACCCGTACTTTTACTTAGTTTAGTTAAGCTTAAATCAATATAAATTGGATCGTTAATTGTTTTTAAGTCTTCTAAAACTTTATTAATAAAATTAGTTAGTTCTACGGTGTTATCAGGATTTATTTTATTTTTTAAAGTACTTAGTTTAAAATCTAAGAAATCGATTGGATTATCAATCATTTTAAGATAACCGGCAACTCCGTAAGTAAAGACATATTCATCGGGATCTTTTTTTAAGTTAATTCGAATAACTTGAACGGTGATATTATTTTGTGTTAGGATTTCGCCATTTTTTAAAGTAGCTGTACTTCCCGCCTCATCACCATCAAGACCCAAGATTACTTCACAACGCAGGCGTTTAATTAAATCTACTTGTTCTTTCGTTAGAGCTGTTCCCATCAGGGCAACAACATTTTTAACCCCGTTAATATACAGTCTTATAGCATCCATTTGGCCTTCAACGATAATTAGTTTCTTGCATCGTTTGGCCTCATCTTTAGCTAAATGATAGTTATAAAGGAAATTACCCTTTTTATAAAGATATGTTTCTTTTGTATTTATGTATTTGGCAACAGATTCCCCACGATAGATACGCGCAGAATACCCTATAACATGGCCCTCGGTATCATATAAAGGAAACATAATACGCCCTCTAAAAACATCATAAGTATTATTATCAATTGTATTAACAAGGCCTAAATCTTCGAGAGCTTTTGTAGTATACCCTTTTTTTTCTAAAATATTTTTTAATGTTGCTGGTTCATCAAGTGATAAGCCAATACGAAATTTACTAATGTCTTCGTCCGTTAAGCCACGATTATGTAAATATTCTTTAGCAAGCAAGCCACTTTGGGTATTGATATTATTTTCATAATACTTGTTTACTAATTCCATCAGATCATATTCTTTTTGATATTTAAGAACAGTCTCTTGTTTAAAAATGCCATTTATTTGATAGCCAATTTTTTCGGCAACGATTTTGACTGCTTCAATAAAAGAAACATTTTCAAAATTTTGAACAAAAGTAAATACATTACCAGCCGCACCGCAAGAAAAACATTTATAAATCTGTTTGGATGTCGAAATACTCATGCTTGGTGAGTGGTCATCATGGAATGGACAAACACATTTATAATCTTTTCCTTTTAAGGTTACTGGAATATAACTAGATATAATATCAACTATGTTACAATTCTTACGGATTGCATTAATTTCTTCATTACTTATCATAACCATAAAATTATCCCTCTATATATATATTATTAACGGCACCCCTTGATTTTCCTTCAAAAATTGCAAAAAAAATGCAAAAAATTGCATTTTTCTTCGTTTTTTGTTAAAACTTTACACTTTTTTGACACTTTTTCAAGAATATTGA
Organism: uncultured Bacilli bacterium; assembly: GCA_934096595.1. Classification (GTDB taxonomy): domain Bacteria; phylum Bacillota_I; class Bacilli_A; order RF39; family UBA660; genus CAG-605. The sequence goes on from CAKOMH010000005.1 coordinate 13,093, forward strand.
TAACTTAATAAACAAGATATTTTACTTGGATTTTCCTTATCATTTACTTAATTTATTAGCAACAATTACTGGTATCTTAAATCACCATTAGATTTTTTTTAATTACCATTTCACTTAAAAATAGCATTATTTTCTCATAACATTTAAATTTTACTTGCCAAAAGAAAAATGTTTTAGTATTCTATTACTTATCTTTTAACATAATAAGTCATAGGAAATATTTTCATTATTTATATAGGGAATTTTTTTACTTTTAAAACCCTAAATTAGTATTAAAATTTTTTAGAAATCTAATCTTTATTAATATTATTTATACTCTTTTTAAAATAATTATTGTTTGGGCTAAAGGTAGTATGAAGAATTTTTCTAGCAATATCACTATTTGGATATCCTAAATAATTACTATAAAGTCTTAAAATATCCGGATTTTTATAACTTAGGCGAAGTGTTTTTTCATTATCAATAGTATATAACCCATTGCCACGGGCTTCTCTAATTTGTTTCATCAATGGTATTTTAGTTTTAGGCTGACCACCGCCTCCAACGCAACCGTTAGGACAATTCATCACCTCAATCATGATATAATCGTTTAAGTTTGGTAGTAACTTTTCTAAATTAGGCATGCCATAGACACATGCTACTTTATAAGTTTTATTTAAAATTGTAATATTGGCTTCTCTAACTTCACTAAAGCCTCGCAAGCTTTGAAACTTTAGAAATTCAGCTTTGGCATCTTTACCCGTTAAGTAAAAATAAGCGGTTCTTAAGGTAGCTTCTAAAACCCCACCACTGGTACCAAAGATATTACCCGCTCCAGAACCATCGGCTAAAACTTTATCAAAGGCTGTATTTTCTAAGGTTTTTAAATCAATATTTAACTCTTTTAACATTAAAGCCACTTCATGAGTAGTAAGGCAGTAATCCATACCTTCTAAGTTGGGGCGTTTTATCTCCATCTTTTTAGCCGTGCAAGGCGCTAACATCACATTAATAATCTTTTTATCTTTTTTATTTTTAAAAAAGTATTCATTAATTACACTAGCTTGCATCATAATTGGACTTTTGGTACTAGAAAGATTAGGGATTAAATCTTGGTGATATATTTCACAATACTTAACCCATGATGGGCAACAAGAGGTAAATAAGGGTAATTTTTCTTTCCCATTCAAACGATTTACCAGCTCCATAGCTTCTTCCATCACAGTTAAATCAGCCCCAAAAGTCAAATCAAAAACATAGGTAAATCCGGCTTTTTTTAAGGCAGTAACCAATTTTTCAGTAACTATACTACCCGACTCTAGCCCAAACTCTTCTCCAATAGTTGTTCTTATCGCGGGAGCAATCGAAATAGTAACAATTGTTTCTTTCTCCTTTAAAAGATTTAATACCTTTTTATAATCAGGTATAGTATCTAAAGCTGCAAAAGGACAATTTAAAATACACTGACCACAGTTAATACATACTGGTCTTTTTACTTCATCTCGATTATATTTAATACCAACAACATTTTCACAAGTTTTCTTACACAAGCCACAGTTCGTACACTTATCTTCCAAAAAGCATAAAGAAGGATTACTCTTCTCGATGCAAATAGCATTTGATGTATCCTTTTTAAATTCTTTTTTGGCAGCCCCACATTCTTCGCAGACATAGTTATCTGGTAAGCTTGCAAATTTTACTTTCGTAGCAATCTCATCATAAATAAATCCACATTTTTTACAAATATATTTCATCTTTAAGTTCCCTTCTTATTATCATTATAAGAATACCATAAATACAAGACTTTTTAAAGAATTAGTTAGCACTGAGAAAACTATTTTTGCTATTAATTTTTTTAAATAAAATGATTGTTATTAAAGTTGTAATAATTTTTACCCTCTTTTATAAAGAATAAAATCATCAAAAGTACTTACTTTAACATAATTATCTCTAATATAATTATCTATTTTCTTAGATAACTGACCTCCTTCAAAGATATTGTTAAGTAAAAAGTAAGTATCACTGTCTAATGAATTAAAGTATTTAATAACTGCTTCTTCACCATTATAACCAATATTACCATTAAGTAATAAATCATAAGAGTTAATATCTTTATTTAGTAATAATTTATAAAAGTAAGCATCATACATGATAAAATAAGTTTTATCAATATTAGGAATTTCTTTAGTAATTGTATCTAATTTTATTAGATATTTTTTATCTATATCTTTATATTCTAAAGAGCCTAAACCTTTCGTTAAATCCTTAAAATGATATTGAAGACCAATAGAAAATAAAGGACAAAGTAACAGGATTAGAGCCATAAAGTTAAGATATTTTAAATAAATAGAATTTAATTTATGCTTTTCTTCTAGGTTTTCTATAAACTTGTTTAAAAAATAAATTAAAACCGGAATGATACTAAATAAAATGTGCATAGCATTAAAAATGGGATAAGCCATGACTTGATAAGTTATTAAATATAACACTTTTTTATCTTTATGTTTTAAATAATAAATAAATAAAAAGATAATTAAAGCAATAATAAAAACAGTACCAAGATTAAAGAAACTATTCTTTTTACTAAATAAGAAAAGACCAAGAAAAGTATAATTTAAAAATGGATAGAAACTATTAGTAAGTACTAAATAAAGTATAAATAAAAGGACTGGAATTAAAAAGCCAATTAGTCTTTTTAAAATCTTTTTAGGTTTCTTAAAATAAAGTAGACTTGGTAATGTTAGGAGAATAAATGATTGTTTAGTCATAGTAACAAGACCAAGAATAAAACCAATTAAATAATCATTTTCTTCCTTAGTATTAAGTAAAATTAATAAGAGAAAAAGGACTAAAAAGTTATAACTGGGTCTTAAAATAAAGCTTATTAAAACTATACTAGGTATAAAAGTTTTAGGATACTTTTTATAAATATAGAAATATAGGGCTGATAAAATGATGGTATTTATAAAATTGAACCCAATAAAATTCTGACCTAAAAGTTTCATAAACAGGCCACAAATAAAGGGATATAATGGGGTAATTACCATATTAAAATCTTTATACATGGTAATGTCCTTAGCAAAGTTATAAGAAAATCCATAGTTCCAGATTAAATCATTATCAGCATTACTAAAACTTACTAAAATGGCTACATATATAAATATTATTATTAAAATCAATATATCTTTTTTATACTTTTTCATATATTACCTCATTAATATCTTAGCAAAAAATCAAAATTTTAAAAAGCGTAGTTCGTACTTTTAAACCAACTGTAAGATATGTCTGTTTTAGATTTTTAAACTGCTCTATAGTTCTATGTAATCAGTATATTTTTTCATTAATTGCATAAAATCATTTTTTACTACTTCATCATATTGCATGGGAAGAACTACTTCATTATAATATTCTGTCAATTGTTCGACAGTAACAAAACCATTTGCTAATTCATTTTCTAAATTTGATAAAGATTGTAAATATTCTTGATAATCACTATCTTCTATATAATTCATGCCAAGCTTGTTACGGTACAATTGAATATTTACACATTTAAAAGGGATATGGTTTTTTTTAAGCTCTAAATACTCACTTATTAATAAATCACAACCGTTACTTAACAAGATAGCTCCCAAATATTTGGTTTGAGTTCTATCTAGGACAACTTCATTACATTGAGATTTAGTATAGGAATAAAACTTTCCATTTTCTTGCAGTTCTCTTGCTACACTTAATTTTTCAACCATTTCTGGTGTTTCTAATGCAGTAACACATTTTTGAGAATCATTAGTATAGCCTACCTTTATATAATGTTTTTTACCTTGTGATTCTATCGTTTTCATCGTCTGAAAACTTGGGCTATCAAAATCAGCAGTAACACAATCAACTGAGGAAGAGGCAATATAATTTTCTTTATTTACATCTACAACAAAAAGCAATTTTTGGTGCAAAAAACTATTAAGTTCTTTATTTGAAAATAAACTACACGATAAATACAGATTATGATTAGGCTTATAATTGGCATCATTTTGAAGACCTGGTAAATTATAGGAAGCATGAGCTACAATCATAAAGTCTTTACCATTAATTATATTATTAAACTTTGTTAATTTTTGCTGCCATAAAAGAGCAGTATATTCTTGTAAATAGCCTTCTAAATCAATTAAATCTTTCAAGTCGTTTTCAACTTCAAGACCAATTTTGGAAGCTGTATTTGGATATTTTCCGTTCAAAAGACAATATTCTACATTTTCAGGCGTTACCAAATCCTTATTTATTTTTCTAGCAATGTCGCTTAAGTTAGGATACTTCTCTTTAAATTTTTTCACTTTGTCATACAGAGGTAAATAAATTTCTTTATTTGTGCTTGTATTTATTAAATACTCCAGTTCTAAGGATAGTTGAGTTATGTAGCCTTTAACTGAAGATGAAAGTAAGGCATAATCCTCTAAATAATTAAATGTTCGCATATTATAATCACTCCATTAGCAAAAATCACTCTTAATCAAATCATAGCTTATAGTAAAATTATAACATAAAAATCAAATATACTTTCCTTAAAGTTTAATAATTAATATTTAAAAAGACTACTTATTGCAAGTAATCTTCTATAACTTTGACTAATTTTTCTACAGACATACCGCATTCTTCTAATAACTCTTCTGCTTTAAAATCGCTGTGAAATTTCTTAGAAATACCATAATTAATTACTTTGATGTCTGTATTACCAAAATAACTAGCAATATTTAAGCCATAACCACCTTGAAGTTCACCATCTTCTAAAGTAATGATAGTTTGATGATTATTTTTTAAGTCATTTAAAGTTTCATAATCTAAATTACTAAGGTTAATTGGATTTATAATGGTTATATCTTTATTTAATTTTTCTTTGATAACTTTACTAACTTCTAAAGCCATTTTTAACATAGGACCAACAGCAATAATAGCAACCTTATCACCATTATTTACAATCATATTTTTAGTAAAATCAGTTATGTTATCGTTAGCAAGTTCACACCAAAAGGAAGGAACTCTAATACCTACTGGGTGTTTACTTCTACTAGTTGCAAATTTTAAAGCAGCTTTATATTCATTTTTGGTTGCGGGTGCTAAGTAAGTAAGGTTAGGAATATGACTAAATTCTTGAATATCGCACATGGCAATATGGGTATCACTATTCATACCATAAACACCAGAATTTATAACTAAAATAGTGGCAGGATTATCATTTAAACATAAATCATGACTCACTTGGTCATAAACTCTTTGAAGAAAGGGTGCAAAGGTTCCAAAAACAGGAACACCACCATTTTTAGCGATACCACTTATCATGCCAATAGCATTTTCCTCGGCAATACCAACATCAAGGAATTGACCACGATTTACATACTCTTCTCTAATATTTTTGGTAAATCCTAAAGACGCTGGGGTAGCAGCATTTAAAACAACAGCCTTAGGATTAGTATCTAATAATTCTTTTAAACTATTAAAGACAGTATCATCTTTAATAACTGGATATTTTAAAGAACCATCTTCAATGTTAAAAGGTCCCCCAGCATGCCAAGCTTCTCTATTTTCTTCCGCATATTTAAGACCTTTGCCTTTAATTGTATGAATATGTAAAATAACGGGGTGATTGATATCTTTAACAGAGTTAAATAATTCCACTAATTTTTTAATATTATGACCATCATCTAAATAATGATACTCAAATCCTAATGACTTAAAGAAATTGTTATTAGAAACACCATTCATCATTCTAAGTTCTCTTAAATTCTTATAAAGACCACCGTGATTTTCAGCAATGCTCTGGTCATTATCATTAACTATAACTATTAGATTATTTTTATATTTGCCAGCATAATCTAAGGCTTCTAGGGCTTCACCACCAGATAGGGAACCATCACCAATGACGGCAATAATATTTTCTCTAGTCTTTTTTAAATCTCTACCAACAGCAAGACCTAGGGCAAGGGATACACTAGTTGAGGTATGCCCTATCTTAAAGATGTCATGTTTGCTTTCTAAAGGATTAGTATAACCTGTTACTTCCCTAAATTTATTATCATCAAGATAGGCTTCTTTGCGACCAGTTAAGATTTTATGAGGATAACATTGATGCGAAACATCAAAAACAATCTTATCTTCAGGTGAATTAAAGACATAGTGAAGTGCCACTGTCATCTCAACAACACCTAAATTTGGGCCTTTATGGCCTCCAATCTTACTAATCCGATTAATTACAGCACTTCTTACTTCATCAGCTAATGGTTGTAATTCTTCTATTTTTAATTTTTTGACATCTTTTGGTCCATTAATTTTTTCTAAATACATTTAATACACTCCTTCTAAGTTTTATAATTTTTTATTTTCTTTTTATTACAGTTCTATCAATGTTAAATAAAGTTGCTAATTGTTCTAAAGATAACCATACAGTTTTATCTTTTACATTAACTTCTAATTTTACATTTTGATTTTCAAATAATATTACTTATTTTTCATATATTCTCCTATTTTTTATAACTTAGTTTGTTATATTCTTTATATTTAATTAGTTTGTGCTATTCTTTTTTAGCAATTTTTAACTCTTTTTAACTCTTTTGAACTATTTTGGAACTATAACAATTATTATATATCACATAGAACTATCCTTAAGTCAAGTGAAAAATAACAATTTTAAATGATTAAATATTTTTTTAACAAGTAAGCTTAATTAAAAAAATGATTGTTTTTTCTCAAATCTCAGAGCATAATTTAATTCTTTTTTATGTAATTATAAAAGGTATTTTCTTAGTGTTAGTTTTTAAATTATCAATTTATAAATATAGTATTTTATTTTTATTTTAATTATTTTAAAGGATGTCATTAGAGTACCAGTTTACTTCTTGCAAAATCCCAGTTTATTTAATAAACTATAATAGTTGAAACTTTTTTAATGCTATAATAATTAAGATAAGAATAAATGCATAAACATAAAAAAATAGACCATACTAAAATTGATTGGAGAGATAAAAATGGGGCGTAAGGGAGAAAGTATTTTTAAAAGAAAAGACGGCCGTTATGAAGCCCGTTATATAAAAAATTATATTGGTGATTCTGCTAAGTATGGTTATATTTATGGGCGAACTTACAGTGAAGTAAAAGAAAAACGCCGGAAAATAATGATGGAAAAAGAAAAAAAGACGACAATTGCTAAAGGGCGATTTTCGGTTTACATTATTAGATGGTTAGAATATAAAAAAGACAAAATAAAACTTTCAAGTTATGCAACTTATGCTAATAAAATCAAAAAACATATTATGCCGGATTTAGGTGAATACAAGCTTAGTTCTTTAGATAAAGAAACAATTGAATCTTATTTATCTACCAAAGCCATATTTTTAGAAAATAATACTGTTCATGAGTTAGGAATGATTATCAAGCAAATTTTGAAATTTTGTCGAATCTATGTTGATTTTGATATTCCCTTAAAGAAGAAGAAAAATATTGATGTATTTCAAAGAGAAGAAATAACTCGTTTAGAAAATAATACCCTACACTCTGATGATCCTATTTGTTTAGGAATTGGAGTTTGTTTATATACAGGTATTCGCATTGGTGAATTATGCGCACTTCGAAAAGAAAATTTTGATTTAAAGAACGGTTTAATCTATATTAATCATACTTTAATTAGGGTTCGTTCAGATAATTATGAAAGTAAAACTCGGGTAGTTTTAGATGATCCTAAGACTAATAATTCTAACCGAGTAGTACCGATTGCTAATAAATTGTTGCAACCTCTTACAGAGTATTTAAATACTTTTCCTAATGATAAGCATTATTTTTTAACTAATTCAACGCATTATTTGGAACCCCGTTCTTATTATAATAAATACTTATTTTATTTAAAGAAATGGGGTATTAAAAAACATAAATTTCATGCGTTAAGACATACTTTTGCTACTAATGCGGTGGAAAAAAATATGGATGTTAAAGCTCTAGCGGAAGTTTTGGGGCATTCCAATGTTAGTATTACTTTAAATTTATATGTTCACCCTTCTCTATCTTATAAACGAGAATGTATCGATAAAATCTATAACTAAAAAAATGTAACAACAATCACTTTTTCGTAATTATTATTACACTTTTACAGTACTAAAGTCTTAATATTGTTAATACCAATCGTTAAGACTTTTTTTAAAATATTTTCTTAATTATTTTTTATTTCTTAATTTGTTTTTTTATTTAGTTAAAAGATAATAAGTACTTTCAACATCACTATTTAAATATAAAATTTCTTTTTCTTGGTTATAATCGGTATTAGCAAGAATTTTTTTAATAACACTATCTTTATCTAACCAGTTTTTAACACAGACGATAATGCTATCATTATTTTTTAAAACTTCATCGTTTTTTAATAAACTATAATCATAAATATTATTATTTAAAATCAAGTGGTTTTCATAAATGTTAAATTCTGGCATCGAGGAAAGATGAGTAAAATAATTATCATAAACATAAATAAATGGCGTGGTCTTATTATCTTTAGCTAATTCGATAGACTTAGCATAATCAGTATAAAGATAAACAGGATTATTAGTTTTAATACCAACTAAACTGATTCCTAGAATTATTAGGATGCTAATTGCGGTAAAGTATTTATTATCATAAAAGATATTAAACAAATAAACTAAGAGCAAAGCAAATAAAGGAAATAATAACATGATATATCTTGAAGTATAATTTTCACCTAAAAAGGGAGCAATCTTTGCAACAACAACGATAAATAAGATCATGGGAATGAACAAGTTAAGTAAAATTTTTTTATTCTTTAAAGTATTCTTTTTGCCAAAGAAGTAACCCATCCCCAAAAATAAGAAGCAAACGACTAAAGTAAAGATTTTTTCTAAGCTAAACATTTTTAGAAGGGCATTATTATAGTACTTTAAATTGGTTAGTAAACTACGACCATTATCTTCGGCTCCCAAGCCACGGTAAGAAAAGAAGATTTGATAAATACTTACAGGATAGAAGATAATACCAATTACGGCGGGGATGACATGAACTAATAAATATTTACCTACTTTTTGATATTCTTTTTTAGATAATAAATAAATTGCATTTAAGATAAAGACTAAAACAATATAAATACAGAAATAATATTGAGTTAGGAAGCCACCCAGAATGCACAAAATCCAAGGCCATTTTTTCTTAATTGTATAATCATTTTTAATAAGATCAACAGTCAAATAGAAATACCAAACACTAAAGAAAGTTAGCATCATATACATACGGTGAAAACTTACGGTGCTAATGGCGCCCATACTTAACCCATAAAGTAAAATTGTGGGAGCACTTATTTTTGATTTTCCTAGTCTTTTACATATTTTATCTAGAAAATAAAGGGTTCCTAAGAAAAAAATCATGTTTAAGGTAAAGCCGATATATTTAGTAAATTTTCCATAAAAAATACTGGATACTAAATGCATACAAAAGTAAAATAATGGTGGGTGAACATCAAAGGCTTGATTAATATATGTGGAACGATAGTTTAGAACATCGCCTTGACCAATAGTTAAATAATCATGGGCATCTTCATTGCTTTTCCAAGTGGGAATTTCTTTAAAAAGGGTTTCATTTTTAGAAAATTCAGGGTAATTATTAGAAGGATAATCTTTTAAAAATACAATTAACTTATTAATATCATGACTACCTATAACCTCCCGATATAAAATATCCATATTACCTTGGGCATAACCATAATTACGATAGACATTGTCATATTTATAATTGCTAGAACCATAAGAAAACATTTCATCTTCATGGTAACCTTGCTTTTTATCAATATAATAAAACATTGTAATAATAGAAAGAATAACAGCTATAAGGGTTAACTTATTATTTTTTAATCTTTGAAGAAAGCTTATTTTTTTATTATCTAATTTTAAAGTCTTTATATTTTTAGCTGTAATATTTTCATTCTTTATATTTTTAGTTTTTTCTTTTATTTGATTACTTTTCGAAGTCACAGTACTCACCTTCCTTATTTTCTAGTCCTTTTAAATTAACTTCGTTAACTTTAGCAAACCTTGAAGTTATTTTATCCGTTGTAATATTAATATCTTTGACATCTTTGGATACCGCATCAATATTTTTAGATAATTTATCCCAACGCACACGATACTTTTGAAATTCATCACTAAGTCGGGATAGTTCGCTAGCAATAACTTTAGCATATTTATCTCTTTTCATGTTTTGCAAAATCATACTTATTGTTGATAGAGTGCTAACTAAAGTTGTTGGTGATGTTATAAAGACATTATTTTTATAAGCATATGATACTAGTTCAGGATAATAAGCATTAATCTCTGCAAATATTGCTTCGGCTGGTAAAAACATTATTGCTTGATAACTAGTTTCACCTTTAATAATATACTTATCTTTAATGGCATCAATATGTTTCTTGACATCACTTCTAAAGTTTTTAGCATACATATTTCTTAAATCAATACTAACTTTACGGTCCACCATCTTCTGATAATTTTCCAAAGGAAATTTACTATCAATACAAATGTGCCCAAGAGGTTCGGGGGCAAAGATAATGGAATCAGCAATATAGCCATTACTTAAAGTGTATTGAAGCTGATAGATTTCTTTGTTACCTTCTCCAAAGATGCTACTTAGAATATAATTTAGACTAACTTCTCCGTAAATGCCTCTTGTTTTTTTATCTGTTAAAACTCCCTGTAAGGCAATAATATCACTACTTAAATTATCAATTCTTTTTTGAGCCTCGTCTATTTTACTTAATCTTTCTAAAATGTTAGTAAAAGTTTTATTAGTTTCTTTAAAATTTTCATCTAAATTAAGGTTAACTCTTTCATTTATCTTTAATAAATTACTCGTAATCTCATTATTTAAAGACTTAAAATCATCATTTAACCCCTTACTAAAATCATACTTAAAATCTAAAATATCTTTAGTAAGTTTAGTTTCCATTTTACCTAGTCTTTCCACTATATCACTATTATTATTTCTTTTTTTACCTATTATTACAACTATTAACAGAACTATAACAACACCCAGTAATCCAATTATTATATAATTCATATATACTTCCTTTCATTAAAATAATTATACAATTTATTTTATTTTATATCTACTGAATATCTATTAAAAAAGCATAGAAAATCTTCTACACTTCTTGAATTACAGCTATAATCATAGGCTTGCATTCGGTTTCGTTATATAAATACTTACCTAATTCTTCTCTAATTTCTGTCTTAATCTTGGTATATTCTACATATCTATCCGTTATATTTCTAGTAATAACATCTAACGAAATATTTTTAATTTCATTTATCATATCTTTACTATCTTTAATGTAGATAAATCCTCTGGTTGTAACTTCAGGTCCAACTAAGATTTCTCTAGTTTTTTTAGAGATAGTAGCGGATATTAAGACAATACCATTTTCACTTAACATTTGACGATCTTTAATAACTAAGTCGCCAACATCATCATTACTCTTGCCATCAATTAAAACATCATTAATTTTAATATTTTTAAAGTTATCTTGTAAAACGCCATTATTAATTTCCACAATATCCCCATTTTGTTTTAATAAAATATTGCTATCGGGAATACCTAAACTACTAGCAAGATCAGCATTATTTACCATGTAACGATACTCACCCTTAACTGGCATATAGTATTTAGGATTTAATAATTTAATCATTAACATTAAATCTTCTTTAGAAGCATGATGTAAGATTGTTTTACCCTTAGGAATAGAAACTATTTCACAGCCATGCATGGCTAAATCATTTTCAATTTTTACTAACAATTTTTCGTTTTCATCATATCTTGGTTCTGCAAAGACAATGGTATCAGTCTCTTTTAAATGAATAAATTTATCATACCCACTTAATACTTTACTAATACAAGCATAAGGATTTTGCTTGCTATCAGCCATTAAAATAATGGCATCTTTATCATCAATATTTGATAAGTCGCCAAGTAAACCTTCTTGAACTTCTAAGTATTTTTCTTTAATTGACATATCAATTAGATTTTGTAATTGTTTACCCATAACAACAATTTTGCGGTGGGTATTTTTAGCAGCCTCAAAAATTTCTTGAATAGTATAAAGATGAGTTGGTAAGACTAAGAACATCAAACGATTTTTAGTATGGCTAATAGCTTCTTTGAATACTCCTACTAAACGATGATTTGGTGAAGTATGTCCACTTTTTTCTGAAAATGATGATTCTTGTAAAAGTGCTAAAACGCCTTTTTTACCAACATAAGCAATTTTCCCTAAATCCATATCGTAAGCACCGCGCATTAATGGGTCGATAATAAAATCACCTGTATAACAGATAGCGCCATCTTTCGTATTAATAACATACATTACAGCATCTGGGGTTGAATGAGAAACGCTAATGGGAAAAATGCTAACATCTCTAAAGTTCAATTTTTTATGTGGTTCAATCTCGACAATATTTTTAGGATTTAAACCATCAGATTCTAAAATATACTTTGTAAATTTAGTACAATAAACTTTTAAATTAGGAATCATTCTAACTAAATCATTTGTAGCACCCATGTTTTCATAATGTCCATGTGTTAAAAATAATCCCTTAACTTTCTTTTTATTTTTGACTAAATATTCAAAATCGGGAATAATATAATCTATTCCATATAAATTTTCCGTAGCAAATTTCAAACCACAATCTAAGATGAAGATAGAGTTGTCTACTTCGACTACATAGGTATTTTTACCAGTTTCACTAAGGCCACCAAGGCCCATAATTTTTATTTTACTCATATAATATAATCAACTTCCTTTTTTTGTTTTTTATTTTTAAATTTTTTAGTTTAAATAAAGAGGCTACAAACAAAATACATTATATCAAAAAAAGAGGTATATTCCAACCTATTTTAATGATTTTTTGAATACATAAGCGGCTTGTTTGGGCAAGAAAAAGGTAAATGTTAGACGCTTATATAACTTTAGGGCTCCCTCATAAGAAATGATGGGATTGTTAAAATCACAAAGATGTAAGTTACCATTTTCTAAAGAGGAAATAAAGTCTTTATAGCTTAAATTTTTACCACTGGGTTTAAAAGTATAGTCATCTAATATTCTTATCTGTCTTAACATATTGGGAGTAAAATCGTAGAAATCACAGTACTGACTAAGTTGGGTAATGGCATACTTTATAAGAAAAATCTGACCAAGGGAATAATTTAGGGTATTTTCTTTAGAATCGTATAAGTTACTAAAACTATTATTATGAAAAATACGCACTAATTCTTTAATAAATTCAGCTTCCGTTAACTTAGAAGCATTGGTTTTAGCATGGTTTAATTGTTCTTTTAACTCGCGTTTTTTTCCAATATTGGTACAATTAATTTCTAATTTTTCTCTTAATAATTGGTAATAAGTTTTATAACTTTTACGCAATTCTTGTTCATTTACTTTAAGGTTATTCTTAATTTTGATATAAAAAGTTTTATCATCATTATTAGAATATTTATGATCTTCTAAATCTTTAAGACTTCTAGTTAAATCATCATGCAAAAACAAAAGACCACTTATTGTACACTTTATCGTACTTATGCTTTTTAAAACCTCTCTGAGTCTGGCATCATCAGTACCATCTTCAAGTCTTTGTAATCTATTTTCTATATTTATAACTTCTTTATTAGCATTTAATATCAAGGTTTCATATTGTTTTTTTTCTAAGTTAACCTTCTCTATTAATTCTTTTTTCATATATTGTTATTCCTTTTTTTGTTTGTAAAGATATGATAATATTTAATTTCTTTAAAGTCAACCAAAATCTAATTTTAAACTCTTCATAATTCTTTATATACTAAAAAAAGAAGATTTCTCTTCTTTAAACTGGTATTTTCTTAGAGTATTTTTACTAATTATTTTTTACTATATTACTAATAATTTCGGCGGTTTTTTCGACACCAAACTTACTAACATCTAGGATTAAATCATAGTTATTAAGGTCATCTAAGTTCGTATTTGTATAATATTTATAATGTTTCTTACGATCTTTGTTTACCTTGTTAATAGTACTAACAGCTTTATGGGAAGCAATATGATAATATTTAGTTACACGATTAATTTTATCTTCCATACTACTATAAAGATAAATTTTTAAAACATCTTTTTTATCTTTTAAAATGTAGTTACCACAACGACCAACGATGATACAAGAGCCGGTTCTATAGAGTTTTTCAATAACTTTAGTGGTAGCAATGAATAGTAAGTCATCATTAGTTTGAGGGCCGTCTAAGGTTTGCTCATTTTCTTTAACATATTTTGGAGCCAAACCACTTTCTTTAGCACTTAAAATTATAAGGTCTTTATCGTAAAAAGGAATGCCTAGATTTTTAGCTAATAATTCACCGACATAGCGCCCACCGGAACCGTATTCACGGGAGATGGTAATAACAATTTTTTTGCCCTGATAAGTTTTGGGAATAACGGTATCTTGTTCCTCTATGTTCTTAGTATGATTAGTTTCATTACTAAACTTTCCTAATTTTTTATATTCCCTAATAAAGATAAGACCAGCGATGATGAAAGTTATGCTATCTGCAAGACAACCCGCATATAAAATACCATTTAATCCTTTATTAAAGCCAATACTTAAAAGGATGGCTAGAGGTATAAAGAGAATAATTTGTCTAATAAATGAAACAGCGGTTGCAAGTAAAACATTTCCTAGCGACTGGACAACAATGGAAGTTGTCATTTCCATAGCATTTAGAGCACAAACTAATAAAAAACTATGACACATAAGGGTAGCAAACTCCATAAATAAGGTGTAACTTGCATCTTCACTGCTGATAAATATGCCTGCAATTTGTTCGGGAAATAAAACAAATACTAAGTTAAAAATAATCCCAACTGCAAAGTTTATCATTAAGACTTTTCTTAATGTTTCTTTAACGCGTTTTAAGTTACCAGCACCGTAATTAAATCCAATAATGGGTTGAGCTCCAATACTAACTCCTAAAACAAAGGAAATATACAAACTATTTATTTTGGAAATTACTCCATAAACGGATAACGGGATATCAGCTCCATATTTACTTAAGGCTCCAAATTTAGTCATCATATTATTCATGAAAACAAATAAAACTAAAATAGTAGTTTGGGTAATGAAACTAGAAAGTCCTAGTGACAGAGTTCTCGTAATACTTTTATCAATCTTAAAATCTTTTCTTTCTAGTTTAACACTTTTAATCTTCGGTAAGTAACATAAGGCGATAATAAAGGATATAACTTGACCAATAACAGTTGCAAGACCTCCCCCAAAGACACCCATGTTAAAGCCAAAGATAAAGATTGGATCTAAAATAATATTAATAATTGCTCCCACAACCAACATAATCATTGAATACTTAGGATTGCCATCTGCCCTGATAATACTTGATAACACGGAATAAATTATCATAAAGGGAGCGCCGATTAAAATGATGCGACCATAGCTTAGGGCATAACTATAGACATTTTCTGTACAGCCAAACATATAAACTAATTTTGGTAAGAAAATATAAGCTAAAATGGCAAATAAAATAGATACAATGAAGGTTAAGGTAATTGATGAACCGATGGAAGCTTTAGCTTCATTCTCTTTTTTCTCGCCGAGTTTTAAGGATAGATTGGCGGCTGCTCCATTACCAATAAGACCCGCAATCGCATTTGCTAAAATAACTAAAGGAAATATAACATTAGTAGCAGCGTTTCCTAAGGTTCCTACTCCTTTACCAATAAATATTTGGTCAACAATATTATAAACGGAGTTAATAAGCATAGAAATAACACAAGGAATAGCAAAACTCATGAGCAATTTATTAATATTATCATGACCTAAATCAAATTCTTTTTTCATATAAATAAACCCTTTCAAGCCAAGAAAAAAACGCCTAAGATAAGCGTAAATTTTCACAGGCAATATGAATTGTAACACAAATAATTTTTTTATGTAAGTAAAAGTTTTAGAATTTTGTTAATTTTTAAATCGGGTATTTTTAGATAGCTTTTTTTATTAATCTTCATACATTATATCTATTAAACCTTCATCACTAGCCAATTTTTCCACATAATCACTACCTAATTTTATTTTTAATTTTTCAAATTGCTGAATAAAAGTAGTATTGGGTAATAAAAATAAATCAAAAGAAGATATTAATAAATCTTTAAGATAATAAATTTCATTTTTATGTAGATATATCATAATACCTTGAAGATTATTATAATCAATATTAGCTATAGTTTCTTTATCAAAATTTTCTAAAAAGATTTTTAAATTCTTTTCTTTTATCTTCTATATTCATACCTACCGATATCTCCTTTTTAATAAACTTACTATATACTAAAAAAAGTACCTTGTCAAAAGTACTTTTTTAAATTAACCAATATATTTTTTCAAGAAAGTTTGTAGGTTATCTTTAGAATATGAACCGACTATTGCATCAACAGCCTCACCATTCTTAACAACAATTATCATTGGTGTATAACCATAGAATTCTGAAATTTTACCGGTTTGGGTTTCACCATTAACACTTTGAGTAATTTCTTTAGATAATAATTCACCGAATTTCTTAAATTCATTACTAGTTGTATCAACAGTGGTAATATCTAGATAATCTGTTGTAAAATTCATTTCTTTTTGAGTAGCTTGTAAGTTTGGTAAGAAAGCAACGCAGGCACTGCAAGTACTTCTTCCTAAGTAAAGAATATGGGTTTCTTTATTGCTTTTTCCTAGAAATTTCAAAATATCACTAAGACTTACGGCATTAAACATTGATACATCATAATCACTTGTTGAAGAACCATTATTATTATTAGTGCTTGTTGAACTATTATTAGTAGTAGTTCCTTTCGTATTACTATAATTTACTAAGCCAACTAGTAAGCTCATAATAGAAATTACTAATACAATAATTAACATTATATATATTTTCTTTAAATACTCTTCTGTTTTCATAAATCTTCTCCTTCGACATTATTATACCTAAAAACTGCTACAAATGTAAATATTTTCTTAAAAAGTGCTTGTCAAAGTCAAATTTATGCGATATACTAAAAAAGTCTTAAAAAAAGAAGACGGTGTTTGCCCGAGTGGCGGAATAGGTAGACGCACAGGACTTAAAATCCTGCGAGATTTAACCCTCGTGCCGGTTCAAGTCCGGCCTCGGGCACCATTTTGAATTATTCCCTGTGTTTGCAGGGTTTTTGTTTATCTACTTTTCTATTTGCCAGCTTAAAGCTGGTTTTTTTGTTAAATAAAAAGTACCAAAAGGTACTTTATAGCCATACATTATAAGTAATCATTAACATAGCAAGGATTAAACCAACAATCCAGAACATCTTTACAATATCGTTTTCTTCCCAACCTAGTTTTTCAAAATGATGATGTAAAGGAGCCATTTTAAATATTTTTTTATGAAATTTTCTAATAGCAATAATTTGAATTAGACTAGATAAAGTTTCAATAACAAAGACACCACCGACAACAGCAAGTGATAACTCATGACGAGTAAGAATAGCAATGGCTGCAAGAGAACCACCTAAGGCAAGGGATCCAGTATCCCCCATAAATACTTTAGCAGGGTGAGTATTAAATACTAAGAAGCCAAGAAGAGCTCCAATTAAAACAAAACAGAAAATAGCAATTTCTTGATAACCAGCAAGCCAAGTAGTATTCCAAGCAATAAGACCATAAGCTAGAAAAGCAATTGCCGATAAACCACCTGCTAAACCATCTAAACCATCAGTAATATTAACGGCATTAGAAGAGCCAACCAGTAAAAATAAAATAAATAAGCCATAAGTCCAACCCATATAAATATATAAGTTAATAGCAGAAATTCTAATTTCCGGAACCCCGCCATTACGAATAAAAATATAGAAGAATACTAAAGCAATTACCGTCTGCATTAAAAGTTTAAACATGATACTTAAACCTTTATTGTTTTTAAATACTATTTTTAAAAGGTCATCAGCAAGTCCTAAAAGAGCGTAACTGATAAAAACAAATAAAACTATCATTAAGTTGGAAGTCATTTCAATGCTACCACGGAACCATAAAAGTAACAAACTAATAATGGTAGGAATAATAAAGATTAAACCACCAATTGTGGGGGTACCATTTTTCTTTAAATGTCTTTCACCTAGAGTTAAACTTACACTTTGACCAAAATGTAATTTTCTTAAAAGAGGTATTAAAATAACACCCGTTATTATAGATAAAACAAAGCCCAGCATTAAAGCCATGGCTGCTTTTGCTAATATTAACATAATTTTTCACATCCTTAAAGCTATTATACTATAAAATTTCGTAAACACAGTTTATAATTATAATTTATTTACACTTTACTTGTCAATTGCCTAACATTAACTTGACAGTAGAACCATCACTGACATAGTATTCTGGTTCGGGGGATTGGTAGATAACTTTGTCCCCTTCTCCAGAATATTCTATTTTATAATTTTTTAAAATGCTATTAGCTTCTTTTATAGTTTTTCCCACGACATTAGGTAATATACTATATTTAGTATCAAGCCAAGTATAGGTTTTAGGGATAGTTTCTTTACTTTTACTAACATTATTTAGTTCAATATAAGAGGAAAATATCGCTTTAGCAATAGGAGCAGCCACTACTCCACCATATTGAGTTACGCCTTTGGGATTATCAATGGCAACATATAAAACGATTTCGGGATCATCGGCTGGTAGGAAACCTATAAATGATAAGATGTAATTACCCACCATATAACGACCATTGTTTACTTTCTGAGCAGTTCCAGTCTTACCACCGATACGGTAATTTTCAATATAGGCATTACGACCGGAACCATGAGCAACAACATTTTCCAGAGCAAAGCGCACTAGTTTAGAAGATTCTTCGGTGATAACTTGTCTGATAGCTTTAGGATTTACTTCACTAATAGTTTCTTTAGATATGGCATTTTCAACTTTTTTAACAATATAAGGTTGGTATAAAGTTCCGCCATTTACGGCTGCGGAAACACTTCTAACTTGTTGAATGGGAGTTACGGAAACTCCTTGTCCAAAGGCGGTGGTTGCTAGTTCGACATTGCCAACTTTATCTAGATTAAATAAAATCCCAGTTGCCTCACCTGTTAAATCAATGCCAGTTTTTTCCCCAAACCCAAAGTCTTTAATATATTTAAATAATTTTTCTTTTCCTAAGCGGAAACCCAAGTTAACAAACCCTGGGTTGCTGTGTGTCAATACACGAACACTTTTTTGTATTTTGGCACCTTTTATAGATTAAATTTGGCATAGCTAGATTTTAAACAGTCTTTTTGATTCATATCTAGTTCTAGAGCAACCTCTGGTGTATTAAAGTCAAAATAGATAGCTAATCTAATGTGCTTACGGTCATTGTTTACTTTTTCTATTATGACTCTATCGATTAGAAGGTTTACTAAGTAAGGTAAATTTTCTTTTATATCTAATTTAGAATTTAAGCAAGTTTCAATCATATTTAATTTCTGACTTAAATTTTTGGCTTCTAAAGAATCACTTTTTAAGTTTTGAAGTTGATTTTGCAAATTTTGTAAATCTATATTAAATTTATCATTGCGTTTTTTAAACTCAAAATCATCTATCATGCCTTTTAAACTTAAGTCTAACAATTTATCTTTTTGCTTAGTAATTTGGTCAATTTTGCTACTCATTTCTTCAGTATCTATTTCATTAGAATTATTTTTAATAATATTTTTATATTCGGATAATACTTGGCTTAAATAATCTTTTTTATGTTTGATAAAGTCGGTAAATAGTTCAATAAATATTTTATCTAAGTAACTTTCTTTTATAATTGGTGACTGACATTTAGAAATTCCTTGGGTACGATAAGTTTTACACGACCAAGTGGGACTGGCCATCCTGTTAGACCCACCATTACGAATAAAGATACTATTACAATCTTTACAATATAGTTTAGCCGAATATTTATAATTTTTAATATGAGCATCAGAGTTAAGTACATGTCTAGATGGTAATTTTTTTCTTCTTTCATGAATGAAATTGGCTTTATCCCAAAGTTCTTCAGAAACAATCGCTGGAATCCTCTCGTCTTTTTCAATTATTTGTTCTTCTTTAGGTATTTTTTTCTTTTTATGAGTTTTATAATCGTCAACCTCAGTAAGTTTGGCAGTATAAAATCCTTTATATCTGGGATTGGAAAGCATTTTAGCAAGTGCAGTTTGAGAATATGGTTTACATTTGGAATTTAAATATCCCATTTGTGCTAGTTCTTCGCCTATCCTTTTAAGACCAAGGCTACCACTAGCATAAGTGGTAAATAAATATTTAATAATAGGAGCTTCGTTGGGATTAATTTCATATCTACCATCTTTTTTATAATAACCTGTTAAATTACCACCAATTAATTTTCTATCTTTAATCATTCTATTAATACCAAATTTAACTCTTTCGGATAATTTACGAACCTCATCTTGGGCCATACTAGACATAATAGTTAATCTAAACTCCGCATCTTCTTGGATAGTATTAAGATTATCTGATAAAAAATATACTATAACACCTTTTTTCAATAAATATTCTGTGTATTTAATACTATCAACGGTATTTCTAGAAAACCTAGATATTTCTTTAGTTAAGATTAAATCAATTTTACCAAGGGAGGCATCTTCAATCATTTTTAAGAAAGACTTTCGATTTTTAACAGCTGTTCCACTGATACCTTCATCAATATAACCCCGAATAAATAGCCAATTAGGATTTTCTTTAATCATATCTTCAAAATAATTTTGTTGATTTTCGAGGGAATTTAATTGATCATCTTTATCAGTTGAAACCCGACCGTAGTATGCTACTTTTAAGGGCATATCATAAATAGTTTTTCCCCTTTTTAATTCTTCCCTTGCTTTCTTTATTTCCATAAAGTACATATCCTTTCTTTTAAGGCTTGCAAATTTCCGACATCTTGACATTTACCTGATATCATGACTACTACTTAATGGCAAATTTATTACTTAAATAAATAATTTTTATCCCCATAAACTCTACCTAATCATATTAATTTTTTAAAGATAATATGAAAAAAACAAGATTAAATTATTTCTAATCTTGCTTATATAACTTTAACTAAAATATCTTATTATTATTTTAGCATTGTTCTAAACTATTTTCATTTAGAAGAAAATAAAATATCCCCATTGTAATAATGCCATTTTCATCCATTCTGGGTTTACTAACATCACCTAAAATTATTATCTTCTTAAATGAATCATTAATATTTAAAAGTGATTTTCTTTCTTGGCGTTCTTTCAAAGTATCCTGCATTTCGTAGGCGGATTGAACATATATTCTTTTGCTTCCTTGATTGCAAACAAAATCAACTTCGTATTTCGGCTTGATATTAGAACCGTTTTCAGTAGTTTCATTAACTTCAACTACCCCAACATCAACATTATAACCGCGTCTCAACAATTCATTATAAATAATGTTTTCCATAATGTGTCCTTTATCAATTTGACGAAAATTTAGTCTTGCATTGCGTAATCCAATATCTTCAAAATAATATTTATATGGTGAATTTATGTATTTTTTGCCTTTAACATCATAACGATCAGCCCTTGTTATTAAGAAAGCATCCATAAAATATTCTAAATAATTACTTATAGTTTTATCACTCAAAATCATGTTTTTTTCACTTTTAAAAGTATTTTGCAGATTATGAGGATTAGTTAAAGAACCAATTTGGGAGGAAATGACATTTAATAATTCATTTAACTCTTCGGTATTAGATACATTATTTCTTTCAATAATATCTCTTAAATAAGTCTCCTCGAAAAGATTTTTTAAATATTTAGAGCGGTCATTATCATTATTAAATGACAAAGTATATGGTAAACCACCGTAAATGCTGTATTGTTCATATCCTTCGTATTGGTCGCCGTCGAAGATTTGCATATATTCACTAAAACTTAAAGGATATACATGGATTTCATCACCACGGCCTCTAAATTCTGTTACCACATCTTTGGATAACAATTTAGCATTAGAGCCTGTTACATAAACCTCTATATTATCTTCATAAAGAAAAGTATTTAATACGGGTACAAAATCATCCATTTTCTGAATTTCATCTAATAGTAAATAATATTTTTTTTCATCTTTTATTAAAGATCTAATATGTTTAATAAATTTATTACCGTCTAGTAGCGCTTCATTTTCCTTAATATCCAGCGGTATATAGATAATATGATCTTTATCATTATTTTGTAGTAAATAATTATAAAAAATATTTTTTAATAAATACGATTTCCCACATCTCCTAATTCCCGTAATAATCTTGATTTGACCATTACCATCTCTTTTTATTAACTGTTTTAAGTAAAAATCTCTTTTTATTTCTTTCATTTATTAATGCCTTTCCAATAATTATACTTGAATTATACCATTCTATTATGTAATTTGTAAATCATTTCATTCCGAACTTTTTCGGAATTCCGAAAAAGTTTGGAATGAGTATCAGTCAAAAACTATGCAATTTGCAAATCTACTGTACTGCATTTGGTGGTATGGTTTTTAACCAGTGAATTTTATTATAATAAAAGCACATACCTCATAGTTTTATTCAGTCTACTTCTTTTAATAAATATTCATTTCTTATTTTAGTTAACCTACTTATTAAAGAATTTTCCATTTCATTAAAAATCTTAAAATCAATAACCTTTTCATCATATAATTCTTTATTAACAATTAATCTATATTCTAATAGTTTATATTCAAAGGGTAATCTCTTGGTATCAAAATTAATCTCAATATCTTTATCTAACATCTAGATTTCCTCCAGTTAAAATTATGTTAATCTTCTTAAGACTATTACTATAAATACCCTTTATTTCAATAATTAAAATAAAGATTGCTTGTAAAAAAAAATTATTAATTTTTTTAGGCCATTCTTAATTCATGTTTTTCATTAGTCGGTTATGCTTGCTAAAGTAAAGGAAATTACTTTTTTTAAATCTTCTAAAGTAAGTTCTACTTGATAACCAATTTTACCGCCACTGAAGATTATATTATCATAATTGTTAGCAGAAATATCTATTACGGTTTTAAATTGTTTTTTCATGCCAATTGGTGAGCAACCGCCATGGATATATCCTGTTAATGGTAGTAAATCTTTTGATTTTACCATTTCAACATTTTTTTCCCATACCGCGGTAGCGGCCTTTTTTAAATTTAATTCCTTGTTAACGGGCACTAAAAAAACATAGTGATTTTTGCTATTACCAACGGTAACTAAAGTTTTAAAGACTTGACTTGGATTTTCATTTAAAACACTAGCAACATCCATGCCACTTATAGCGTTAGTATCAGTATAACAATGACTAATATAATTTATTTTTTTCTGGTCTAAAATTCGCATAACATTTGTTTTCTCATTGTTTTTTACCAAAGTTAATCACCTCTTTTAAATTAAAAATAATATTAATTTTTAGTTAACTATTTAATATTTGTTCCTCTAATTTTTTTAAATCAGCCGCATCCGGATGGGATAAGGCTTTATCAAAATTAGCAATTAAATCATTTATTTTTAAAGAAGAATTATTCTGTTCTTGCATTTTTTTATATCTTTCTTTAACACTGAAAGGCATTTTACCTTGGCACATAAAGGTTCCAATTAAAGTGTTGCTACTATCAATATTTTTCTTAACATTATTAATAATTCCTTCAAAATAATTTTGACTTCCGCCGTATCCTGCCGTTCCAAATAAAAATATTTTTTTATCTTTTAATTGTTTTAGAAATTCTATTGTTTGGGTATCTGCTGTTCCTTTTTCTGTCCAAAAACCAATATAAAGAAGATTACTTAAAATTTTAGGAGCCTTCTCTACGGGGCCATAATACTGACAATTATCTTTAGGTAAAATATTATGAATAGCCTCGGCTAATTTTTGGGTGTTTCCCGTTTTACTACTATAAATTATTGAATATTTTTTTTCTGTCATAAATTAATTTCTCCTTACCTTTTATTTAATAATTTTATAAACAAATTAACACTTAAAATACTATTAGATAAAATTTTTCCTTTATAAAAATTGGTTCTATTGTTAAAAACGCATGGTACTTTTTTAACTTTTTCTAAAGAGATGACTTTTTTTTAGTTTAGGCCATGTTTTTTTATTATTCTAGTTTGATGTTTGGAATCATTGCCGCACTTATATTTGGTATCGATATTATCTTTGGTAAATTAAGATGTTCATTCATCTTTATCACATATAAATAATTATAGCACGAAAATTGCTAATATAAGTATTATTTAAAATATCAAAAGTATATAAATTGTAAAATTAAAAGGACAAGCATTTCAAGGTTAGAAAGAATTACTTTGATTGCTTATATTTTGTGCTAACTTAAATTTTATTTTTGCTAAACTACTTTAGCATTTAATATTTGCTATTTTCATTTTGAAGTTAAATTTTAATTCTTTGCTAACTGGATTTAACATTTGCCATTTTCTATTGACACTTTGCTGTTTTTTATTGACAAGTCTAAAGCCTTAAAATTATCCACAGGCATTTCCATCTTTTTAACCAGCTTAAAAAAGTGCAGGAGAACTTACATCTTCAACATAGTTAATTTTATTAAAGTTTAATATTTTTATTTTTGTACTTAAGCCTTTCTTATTAAGTTGGTAATGAATGATATCCTTCGGATTTATTTTTCTGTTTCTAATGAAATAATTCATATTTAATCTACAAAATTTAACAAAATTCAGATTTTCTATAATACTCTTTATTTTATGAATATTATACATTTTATATCTAACCAATCTATTACTTATTTATCTTTCAAGATAATCATATCAAAAAAAGATAAAAGCACAAATCCTTTTACCTTCATTTTCTTAAGTTAATAACATTGCCAATTAAGGTTTCAAAATATCGTGGTTAGATTCCATTTACCCAAAATTCCTTACACACTCTTATTTTTCTTCTAAACAAACACCACCGTTTTCTTTAATATAAGCAATTATTTTATCTAAGATTTCTTTGGGTTCACCAGTCTTAATATTATCAAGATTAAACTCATTTCTTATGATCTCATCTTCTATTTCAAAAGAAAGAGCATTATCTACATTATTTTTCATAATAACATAATTACTTATTTTACCATTAAAATAGCAAGTTCTTCCCTCTCCACTAGCAGTCGCCTCACTTTTGTAGTAATTAGTCGTTGAAAAATAAATCCCAATAATACATAATAAAATAAAAATAAGTATTCCTAGAGTTATTCCTAAAACTTTAATCAACTTTATGATTAGTTTAGAATTACTTTCAGTTTTATCAATCTTCTCTAAAAGAATGTTTTTCTTACCAATTAATTCATCAATACTAATTCCAAAAATATCAGCTAGTTTGCTGGCTTGTTTTAAATCAGGACCAGTTTCATTAAGTTCCCAATTAGATATAGTTTGTCTTGTAACACCAACCATCTGGGCAAGAGCCTCCTGACTTAAATAATGTTCTTTTCGTTCACTAATAATTTTCTCTCCTAACATATTAATTTCCTTTCTATTTTGATTTTATCTTTTTTATTGGTTATGGTCTATCAAATTTCTTTGGAATATTCGCAATTTTTTTTAACACTCGAAAAAAGTGCCTTATAATAAGCTTAATTTTAGCACTTTTATTTACTAAGTTAATATTCTATAACTTCTTCTCTGGTTCTTTTTAAAGTTTTAACTTCATATTCTTGGAATATATTTTTCTACTCAAATTATTTTAAGTTACCATTAATTACTAGACCAGCACCATAACCTATAGCACCAAACTCTTTTCTCTTTTGTTTCCTTTGTATAACCAGTCGGTGCATTTTCCGACTATAATATATCATGCTTTTTCATAGTAGTTATTTAAAAATTCACTATTTTCTGCACAATCCAATCTGAGCTTAGATTTTTTATTTTTTTTGCCAATTCTTCTACAAATTCTAACACTCTTTTCCCAATCCCTTTAATTTTATTATCT
>CAKOMH010000006.1:0-36033 GCA_934096595.1 uncultured Bacilli bacterium
ATGTTCCTACCAGTATTAAAGCTATACTCAGAATAGTTAATACTGGTAATATTATTTTCTTTTTCATCAATTATCCCATATTCATCTATACTTACTAGAGTTATTCTAGCATAGCCATTACCTTTTTTAGCACAATAACTGGTTGGTGTTTCTTCATTACAGGTAGTTGATATTGTTTTTGTACTTTCTTCATTAGACTCTTCACAGTCATAACAATACATTACTTTATTTTTTAAAAGTGAATTTCCGATATAACCTGAACCGCCTCCAGCACCATTTATTGAACTAGATCCACCACCATAAAAGCCACCACCACCGCCTAAGCCGGCTGTTGATCCACTATATCCTGCTCCAAAACCACCACAACAATCACCGCCAATATTACAACCTGCATTTGATTGACTGGCTCCGAATCCATAACCATTTCCCACACCATGTGCTCCTAAATTATAAGCATCTTTCCCTTTATAGCCACCACCATCACCACCATTAGCGTGATTTAATTCATTGCAATAATTTCCTCCACCACCACCACTTGATACAACTAATAAATTTGATTTTTTATTTTCAAAAGTATTTAAAAGTCCAGAATCTGATGCCATATGTGTAGCACCACCGCCAGAACCGCTTTTATAAAAATCGCAATCTTTATTTGAAATCAAACCGTTGCCACCACCATTATAGCCGCCAATAGAGATAGCATTTAAAACATTTTCCGAAACTTCACCTTTACCACCAACATTGATATATATCTTATTATTTGTTTCAAGATTAATAATTCCGGAAGAATATCCGCCTAAACCACCAGGAGTCGCTTCAACACCTCCACCTTGTGCTCCCCATGTTTCTAATCTATAAGTCCCTGATACTGGTGCAATAAAAGTTTGCTCTCCTCCTGTATAATCAAAATCATATACAACTTGACCATCATAGTTAATTGGTGTTGAATCTACTATTATCTTAGATTGAAATGCCTTATTCATAGATTCAGTATCTTCAACATCTTTATCCATCCAAAATCTAATACTATAATCTTTAGAGCTATTTGATGCTAATAAACCTTTATCTAATATTCTTGATTCAGTACTGCCTGTTAGAACAGTATTTGTCTCATCATAACTAGTTAACAATTTTATTTCACCATTATTAACCATTACATCAACATATTTACTATTTAAAGTAGTACCTTCTAACATTTCCATACTTAAAGTATAACTTGCAGTCATATCACAAGTATTTTTCAAAGTAAAAGTATATGGAGTTAAACTTTTCCCTTCTTCATCACTTATCGGATACATATTATTTAAATTAATATTGTTTTCTTCACTTGCTAGTTCTAACTTAAAACATTTACTTCCTACCACATTATTATTTTCTTGAACTTTACTTAATAAATAATAACCATAACTTAATCCTATTGCTAAAACTAATATTAATATTAAGCCTATTAGTAAAACACTATTCTTTTTCTTCGCCATTATAATCAAAACCTTTACTACTTTTATTATTTACAATTTTTTAGAAATAATTACCTAAATATTGTGCGTTTGGAACTCAAAATAACGCATTTTCGGTTTCATAGAGTATCTAACTCTATGAAAAATAGGCCTCAAAGCCTATATTTACCTAGGATTAATAAAAGTTTGACTAGAAATTTTGACTACAATAAATATTTAATATTTGACTATTAAATACTTAGCAAAGCCTTATAAATACTGGCTTTATTAAGTGAATTTTTGACTAGAAATTTGACTATAATCAACTTGAAATTTTCCTTTAAAAAGCCTAAAAACTATGGTATATTTAATATATAAGTTAAAAATAAGTGTCTAAAGTTAGCTTTCATAGAGTTAGATACTCTATGAAATTTTTAAAATTGATACAGTATTTCCTTAATAGCCGATTTTATACCAAAAGAAGTCTTGATCACCTTTTATTTAATAATTAAAAAAACTAATGCTTTAACATTAAAAAGCACTAGTTTAATCTTTGAAAACTAAAAAAACATAAGAATTTACACACTAGTCTTGATAAGGTCTATTCATCTATACTTATTAAGGTTATTCTAGCATAACCATTTCCTTTTTTAGCACAATAACTAGTTGGAGTTTCTTCACTACAAGTAGTTGATATAGTTTTAGTACTTTCTTCATTGGATTCTTCACAGTTATAACAGTACATAGCTTTATTTGTGAGTAAAGAATTTCCAATATAACCGGAACCTCCACCACCAACAAAACTACCACCATAATAGCCGCCTCCGCCACCACTTGAATTATAGTTTTCAGCATCACTCAGATAAGTACCACCTTGACCAAAAGAACCATTTATTGCATTTGTATATATTCCTCTACAATCATAGGCAACTCCGCCATTTATCTGGCTTCCACCATTGCCAATATATGAGCAAGAGGTATCATTATCAACAGATTTTCCTCCTATAATGCCACCGCCAGAACCACCAATTATTCCATCAGATGTTCTATTAGTGGCCCCTCCTCCGCCACCAGATACCATAATTATATTATTAATATTATTTTGCATATTTTTTAGAGTACCATTTATTAAAGCAATATGGGTAGCACCACCACCACCTGCATCCCAATTATATTCATTTAGCATATATGCACCACTGTTACCGCCACCGTTATAACCTCCTAAACAAATTAATTTTAAGCAAGCTGAATTTCCTTGTCCCCCAACATTTATAAAAATATCATTGCCATTTTTTAGATATACTGTACCATAAGAATAGCCACCATAACCGCCATGATATTTTTCAATAGAACTATTTCCGCCCTGTGCTCCCCATGTTTCTAACTTATATGTTCCTGAAAACGGTACAGTAAAAGTCTGCTCTCCACCAGTATAATCAAAATCAAATACAGTCTCTCCAGAATAAAAATATAAATTACACTTTATTTTTTGATTTAAATTACTTATTAATAAACCCCATTTATCTTTATTCCATGTTACTTTAGTACTAATATCATCGCAAACAGCCTTTTGAAATAAAGCTTCCCCTTTTAAAGGCATTTTATCACTTAATTCATTATTTATATAAACACCTAAAACATTTTCTGGTTTTAAATAATTCTTTTTGTATTCAAAACAAATATAAGTTAAACAAATTAAAATTAATAATATTATCAAATAAAACCTTTTTCTTTTCATAATTACCTCAAAAATCTCAGATTTCCGCTTTCATAGAGCATATAACTCTATGAAAAATAGCCTTCAAACCCAGTATTAACCTATATTTAATAATAGTTTGACCAGAAATTTTGACTATATAAAAATATTATTTTTTGACCATAAAAAGTAAAGCAAGCCCCGATAATTATAGGATTAAACACAAAATTAACTGACTACAAATTTGACCACAATAAGCAAAAAAAGACCCTTTAAAAAGTCAGAAAACTATGGTATATTTAACATATAAATAAAGAATAACATACGAATTTCTGCTTTCATAGAGTTATATGCTCTATGAATTTTTTTAAATCAATATAATTTTTAAGCTATCAATAGATATAAATAATTAAGAAAAAAGATTAAATTTTAGTTATTTACATAAAGTAACACTAGTGTTAAAATTAAAATGAAAAGAGGTATGTTTATATGGAAAACAATAATGAAACAGTTAATACTGAAAACATTAATAGCACCAATGATTTACAAAATAACAACATAGATAATAACCCAAAGAAGACTAACAAAAAGAAAAGTCTTATAATAATTACTATTATATTAGTTATTATAGTAGCAGGAATCATTGTATTCCTAAAAATAAAAAAGAATAATAGTAAGCCAGATGATAATAACCAAAATCAAGTTGAAGTAAAAAGAGAAAATAAATATAGTGAATATCAATTAAAAGATAATACTCTATCTAACTTTGATTTATATTTCTTACAACTAGAAAATAATAAAAAGAATATGATTTATAGTCCTTTATCTATTAAATATGTTTTAGAAATGCTAAATAGCGGTGCTGAGGGAGAAACTAAAAACCAAATAACTGATATTTTAGGTACTTATGTTAATAAGAAATATACTAATAACAGAAATATGTCTTTTGCTAATGCCTTATTTGTCAGAAATAGTTATAAAGATAGTATTAAAACATCTTATATTGATACTTTATTAAATAAATATAATGCTACAGTAGCATATGATGACTTTAAGAGTGCCAATACAATTAACAATTGGGTAAGTAATAAAACATTTAAGTTAATTAATAATGCTTTTAATGATAGTGATATTAAAAATTATGATTTTGTGTTAGCTAATGCCCTAGCTATTGATATGGATTGGGTTAACAAAATTCAAGATTTATACAATACTTACATTGTCGATTATAAACACGAAAGATTTTATGAATATGTTACTCCCCTTACCGAATCAGGATATCGTGAACTTGCATTTAAAGATTATAGTAAAAAAACTAATGCTGTAGAATTTGCAGCCGTTGTTAATAAATATGATATTATAAACGAATTAGGCGAAGACAATATTCGTAAAACTGTTAGTGATGACTATAACGCTTGGTTAAAAAATGGTGGTAATGATTCTTATGCTATGTGTGGGGAAAATGCTACTGAGGATAAATTAGATTTAGATAAATATGTTAAAGAATTAAGTGCTAATTATCAAACTATTAGTAGTTCAACAGATTTTGAAATTTATGTTGATGATAGCGTTAAAGTATTTGCTAAAGATTTAAAAAAATATAATGGTACGACTTTACAATATATTGGAATTATGCCAACAGATGGTAATTTAAGTAATTATATTAAAAATACTAATGCTAGTTCTTTAAGTGAACTTATTGGTAAAATTAAACCACTTGCTTTTGATAGCTTTAAAGATGGAGTTATTACTGATATTCATGGATATATTCCAATGTTTAAATTTGATTATCAATTAGATTTAGTAAATGATTTAAATACTTTAGGAATTAAAGATGTATTTGATAGTAATAAAGCTAATCTTTCTAATTTAACTACTGATAAGGCTTATATAAGTGATGCTAAGCATAAAGCTACTATTGATTTTTCTAACGATGGTATTAAGGCAGGAGCCTTTACCGCTGGTGGTGGCGCTGGTGCTGGTGGCTGTGGTTATGATTATCAATTTAAAGTTCCAGTTGAAGATATTGATTTAACTTTTGATAAACCTTATATGTTTATTATTAGGGATAAAGATACTAATGAAGTTTGGTTTGCAGGTACAGTTTATGAACCAACTGAATATAATCCTACTGCAGGTTTAGAATAATTAATCTTAATATTAAAATGTAATAGTAATTATAGAAATATAATTAAGTATTACATTTTTTTATTTTCTAACTTAAAAAAGCAACCAAAAAGGCTACTTTATTTAATTTATCACTTATATTTCTTAGAGTACTATTATTAATTTTTAATTTTGGCTAATTTCATGTTATCATTTTCAAACAAGTTTTCACAAGTTTTAATAACATCATCTTTTTTGATTTTTGATTCCCTTGCTAATAATAATGCTTCCTTATATAAGCCTTTATGAATTAAATCATAAAATATTTCTTCTATATCTTCTTGGGTATAATGTTTTCTTATATAAGACCATACTCCTAAATAAGCATCATTTAAAATTAATAAATCCTTTAAATTAATAAATATTTCTTTTAATTGATTTCGATTAAAAAAGATTTCAGTATCCGTATAGAACAAGTATAAATCTTTAGTTTCTTTAGTAAATCTTATTAATTCATTAAGAATAACAGGAATAACTTTTTTAGTGAGGTTTTCATTGGTTGATTTTAAAAACTTATCAAAACTTTTATCTTGAATAGCATTATAAGCAAGAAATTTCAATTCGTCTTCTATAGTGCTATAAATACTTTCGGCTAGTTTGTTTCGCTTCTTAACTAAATCCCAAAAAGCATGACTTTTAAATTCAGCAAACTCATTTTTGGTAATAGTATTTTTTATTAATTCATTTAAATAGTACCCTCTAAAGAAAGTACGAATATTTTCTATTGTATAACTAGATATATCTTTAGGTAAATCATTAATTAATTCTTGATAAAAATATTTATAAACTTCTTTTTGGTTTTTAAAATCAAGATACATCATAGCTGGATAATCTAATAATTCACTTAAATTCCCGTTTTGGCTACATCGGTAATAAAATTGGTTCCAATCTTCTAAAGTAAAATGGGATACGATAACAGATAAGGCTAGATAATATCCTGAATTTTTGGAAGGTGCCTCGGAATTTTTATTGTCATCCCTTGAATTAACAAATCTGGTCATGGCTAAATAGTTATCGGCAATGTAAGTTACAAAATCCATTGTCAAAGGAAGACTACTAAAAACAGTTTGGCTTAAGAATTCTTGTTTAAAGTTACATGATAAAGCATTAACGCTCTCTCTAAATTTACTAGTAAAGTAGTCTTCATCATTATTTCTTTTTTGATATTCCATAAAAAATGATTGATAATGAATACACAATGCTAAATCACTACGCATTTTTAATACTCTTCTTTTACATTCTTCAAGTGGTAAATCAAAGCCGTTATCTTTATACTTTGTATCCTCTTTTACCTTTTTAGAAAGGGCTATTACTTCATCCAAATTTAAATTTCTTTGTAAAACATCAGGCAATTTATTTAAAAAGGCGAAATCAATATTGTTGAATGTTACCAAAATCAAGATAAAGCCTGCTAGTTCTTCACTAACGAAATATTTAATTATTTCTTTTCGTAAGATAATATCTAAAGAAGCATTGGCTGATAAATAATAAAGTAAGTTCTCGGGATTTTTAATAATACTTTGTTTAATTAATTCCCATTTTTCATTATTATTTTTATCTTTTAAATCAGGTAAATCAAGACCTTTAATAATTTCTGTATAAGGTTCATTTTTTAAAATACTTGTTACATAATTTTTAAAATATGCTTTTACAGCATTAATATCATTCATTTGTAAGACACCTCTTTTAAAGTTTCTTTATTTCTTTTTTTAAAGTTCTACTAGATGTTTTTAATACTTTTTGAATATCACTTTTAAGTTTATTAAAAATGGTTAAATCTTCTTGGTTATTATTTAAATAAGTATAAAATTCTTCTGGCGGCATAACTATATATGGATTTGGCCAGCCCTCTTCCTGATGAGAAATAATCTCTTCTTTAAGTTCTGCTAAATATTTATCCATATTAATATTATCATCTTTTTCTAATTCTTGTTCTATGTCTTCTTTTGCCCCAAAATCTATATAACCTCTTTTAATCATTTGATCTAAAAGATTAGTTTCTTTAAAAGCATAATAAATTATATTTTCCCCTAATAATGGTGATAAATCTTTGGCCTCAAGACTTACATTATAAAGGCTTTCATACATATCATCTTCTAAGGAAGTATCGATTGCCTGCATTTCTAAGTATCTTCTTTCTAATTGCTTTAAATACCATTCTAAAAGAGCAGAATTATTTTTTAAGTAATTAGATAAATCATCATCAATATTTTTAATAAATTCTAATAATATATTAGTTAAATCTTCTTTATTAACATTATCTTTTGCCTCTAGGTATTTACAAACAAGGATATTTTGTAAATAAGTATAGTATTTTCTAAAATATTCATATAAAAATACTTTAGCATAATAATCTGTTATTATTTTATTATTAAAATATTTATCTTTATTAGTTTTGAACAAACTAGTTTTATTTAACTTATTTTTTTTCTTATTAGCATAAATTTGCTGTTTAACATTAATATTTTCTTGTAATTTTTTTTGGTAAAAATCATTATCTACTGTATAACCAATAATATCATCCATAATAACACTTAATTCAATTACTTCTTCTTGTTTTGGATTAGTA
Source organism: uncultured Bacilli bacterium (assembly GCA_934096595.1). GTDB lineage: Bacteria > Bacillota_I > Bacilli_A > RF39 > UBA660 > CAG-605. The sequence continues at coordinate 7,868 of CAKOMH010000006.1, forward strand.
TTTAAATACTCATTAGCAACCATAGTAATAAAATTTACATCATCTTTAAATGTTAAAATTAAATATTTAATAAATTCATAGTCTTTCTTTAATACTTCAGCACATAAATTATAAATTTTTTTATCTTTACTTGCTTTTATTACCTCCATCATAAATTTTTTGTCTTTTTCTAAATCTTTTAATACACTTTCTGGAATCTCTTCACCATTAATGTATTTTTGTACTAAATTTTTCATATTTTCTTTCATTTTCAATTTCTCCTTTTTTATTATTCAAAATGCGATACCCAGACATTTAGTTTACGAACTAATTGACTGGAACGCAAACAACGAATTGCAGTATCTTCTATTTGATAAATTCGGCTGCCACCAACGCCTAGAATTTTTCCTACTTCTTCTTGAGTTCTAGTGCCTTTTCCATCAAGGCCATAACGCATAATTATAACTTGCTTAAATCTCTGACCTCTTTTACCATAAATTCTTGCCAATTCATCAAGAATTTCCAAAAAAACTGCAGCGGCTTGTTTTTTTGTGGCCTCAAGTTCAACATCACAATCGGATAACAAGTTCATATCCAATGGTTCTTCTACTCCCATATTAATAATAAATGGTAAGATTTTTTTAATATATAATTTTTGTTCTTGTAAATCTTCTTTGTTTAATTCTTTAGTATTCTTATAAATATTAAGAAACAATTTTTCCATTAAATGCCAACTATACTGTTTAGCAAATTCATAATAAAGTGCTTCACCATAATATTCATAATATAAATCAACCTCTTCTTCGTCTAAAGTACATTTTTCTTTTATTTCTGTTGAAATTAAGTCATGAAAACAGACCTTTTCTGCTGTACTTTTTAAGGTTAAATATTTGGTAAGTAAATCAACCAAAGTATCCTCGTTTAAATCGATTGGATTATTAAAGATATTTCCATCTAAACATCTATATACTTCGTTAAAAAATTCTTTGCGATTAATAATATGACTGAAACTTTGGTATTTTGATAGATATCCATTATGTATTCTTCTAATCCAAGATTCATTAAAAGCATTTATAATATCCCAAGCATCGTAATTTTGGTTACAAAACATAACTATATCCGTTTTCTTGATATATTCTAAAACAATATATAATGTTCCTAAGACAAGTTCATCCATATATCTTTTTTTCATATTTTCATCATCAGTAGTCTCTATTTTTTTATAAAGTGCTACTGCATCTTTAAATTCCAAATGAGGATAACCTGCTATTTGTTTTTCGTAACTTAATAAAATTTTTTTATTTCTTAACATTTTCAATTCCCCCTTTATTTTTGTTAATGTTTTGTTTTTACTAGTCTTTTGACATAACTTCTACTATTTAAAGTACAAAAGTATCTATCATTATCGGTATCATAATCAATGGTATAATCATCATTCATTTTTTTAGCTAAATTTTGGAGTAACGCTATTTTTTCTTTGGCATTTTTATCATAAGTTAAGCCAAACATCCCAATACTTATCAAGCGACCGTTGTTATGCAATTTATACCATTCAGTAATTTCGGACGCTGTATAAGGATTATGCGTTAAAAATCTTTTTTGTATTAACTTAATAATTATGTCAGCAGTGTAAGCATAAGGTAAATTATTTTTAATAAAAAATTCGGCATCGCCAGTGGCAAAGGTATTGCCATATGGTGAGATAATTACCATATCTTCGGTTGCTAATGTATCATAACGCCCTTTGCCAACTTCGACTGTATCAAAATCATCATAATCAATTTTTAAATATTCCAAGTAATCACTGTATTCCTTTAATAACAACTTATTTTTAGCAAGCCAGTGGCAAAATTCATCAAAGTTAATTTTATTATTTTCTACATGTTTACAACCAACGGTTGCTAAGAATTGTTTATAAAGACAATTTATATATTTTTCCATTCCGCAACTTCCTTTCATAAAAATATTGCTCTTTTTTTTAAAAGCAATAGTATTTTATATCAAATCGTGCTATAATTAAAATATATATTTTTTATATGCAATATAACTTTTAGTTATATCAAAAAAAGAGGTTTGCCATGAATGTTAATTTAGAATTATATAAAGTATTTTATATAGTAGCCAAAAACAAAAGTATTTCTAGGGCTGCTAATGAGATGTTAATAAGTCAACCGGCTATCAGTAAAGCGGTTAAAACATTGGAAGAACAAATTAACACCCAATTATTTATTAGAAGAAGAGATGGGGTTCTTTTAACCGAAGCTGGACAAGTGCTTTATAAAAAAATTAAAGAAGCCATGGATTTAATATACTCGGCTGAAAATGATTTGGAAGTCTTAACAAGTATGGAATCAGGTATTATAAATATTGGGGCTAGCAAAACGATTATTGGTGAGTTTTTAATGCCATATATAAAAGAATTCCATAAAAAATACCCTAAAATAAGTATTAGAGTATTTACGGATAAAACTAGTGATTTAATAAAAAAAGCTAAAAACGGATTAATTGATGTTATATTTACTAATTTGCCAATTAATTTACCTGCTGATTTTACTAGTTTAAACATAAAAGAATTACATGACTGTTTTGTTGCTAATAATAATTATAATGACCTAAAGAATAAAGAAATAAAAATAAATGATTTAGAGGCTTTACCTTTAATTGTTTTAACAAAGGGTGCGACTTCCCGAATTAGTTTAGATGATTATTGTATTGAAAATAATATTAGTATTAAGCCAGAAATGGAGTTTGGTAGTAATACTTTAATTAAAGAATTTACAGAAGCTGGTTTTGGAATTGGGATGCTAACAGAAGAATTTATCAAAAAAGACTTACAAAATGGCAATCTATTTAAATTGGATATAGAAGTACCTTTAAAGAATAAGTATTTAGGGATGATTTGGAATCTGGATAATAGAAGTTTAGTAGCCGAAAACTTTATTAGGTATATAAAAAATAGCATAGATTAAAATGCTATTTTTTATTTTAAAATCATTATCTTTATCGGCCTTTCGGTCTTAAAGTATCATCACCCATATCATCTGTATACTTTTTAGAAAGACCATAAATGTTATTTAATTGATCTATAATTTGCTCTGATAATTCTATTACTTGCTTAACATCACTAAAAGAAAAAATTAAATTTTCTAACAAAGCTATATTTGCTTCAAGGGATTTATAAGATAAATTTCCATTTTCATTTTGGATAGCAAATGTAGCACCGCCACTTTCGGCATTTAAAATTTCTAATAAATTGCGGGCTTTATTTAAAGTTCTAATAGGCATACCATGTTGATCTTTTAATCTTTCGCCAATGAAAGATTCATTAGTAACAACTCCATTTATTCTAGATACTGTTGGGGCATACCTTTGTCCATTACCGCGGCCTTTTGGGCACGCTGAATAAGTTTGAGCCTCAGATTTTAACTCAGTAATTAATCCTTTTAAAATCAAATCGGCTTTACGATTGTCAAGGGCTAAATCATATAAATTTTCGGCACTCAACTCATAATCACTGTTCCAATTAGTTTGCAGGGGCATACTACTTGCAAAAGAGGTACTATTAATAGCAACAGCATTAATCTCTTCATTTGGCTTAGTCATATAAGATTTAGAATTAAGAACGGCTATAATAGAAGTAGATTTAAAGAAATCACCACGAATAAAAGCATTGGTTTTTAAAATTATTTTTTCCCAAGGAAGCATTTCATAAAGAGTTCCATCCTTACCACGAATACAACCGCAAACACATTTTTCAATAATATCATCTTTATGCAATAAAATACTTTCCAAAACTTTCTTTGCTGAGTAATACTCATCTGGATTTAATTCTAAAAACTTTAATGTTTCAATTGGCAAATTAAGAGCTCTAGTATTACGATTTCTACTACTAGGTATGCCCAATAAATGAGGAATATTAGTATCATTTAAAGGTTGATTTAAACGAATCAAGTTTTCTAAATCATTTGTTAATATCATATAAGATGACATCGGCTCATTTTTACTCATATAATAACTTTTAAACATATCATAGCATAATTCTAAATTATCTAAAATAGCAGCAACCATTTCTTTTTTAGTATCACGGGGCACCTTAGAAGAAGCAAAACTTTTGCCAATAAATTCTTCGATATTAGCCGTAGAAAAATTGGAAATTTGCATATCATTTATAGTTCTTACAAAGCCAGAATTATCATTAAATCTTCTTATAGGAGTATTATCAAAGGAGTAACTAAATGGATTTCCAGAAATAATATCATATTTATTTTTCTTATAATTAGTACTAATAGCAATATTTTTATCGAGCATTTCTTTTTCTATCTCTTTTTGTAAATTAGCTTCCGTATAATTAATATGATTAAACAAACCATCTCTTTCTGATAATCCTAATGTATTAAATTCTTGTAAGCCACCATCTTTTTGTTTGATTTTAATAAGGCTTATTACTTCCTTAGCCGAATGCGTTGTTAAAACAGTTGTTAGGCTTCCTATTTTAAAAATTTTATGACATAGTCTATTAGCAAGATGACGATATTTATCTTTAATAGAAGAAGATTTATCATTAATTCTTGTTTGAGCCATTATGTTACGACCAGTATTAGTTTCTAAAAGATTTACCAAAGCAGTATCCGATAAAACAAGATTGTTTTTTATTTTATTGTGATAAATTTCAATATATTTTTTCACATTTTGCTTGGCATTATCACTTAAATTAGGAGCAATTTTAGTTACTTCAAAATATATTTCATCACTAGAATGTGTAAGAAGTGCTACCATAAATGGCACTTTTATTTTGGGACTAGCCAAACACTTATCATTTAAAAAATTTTCAATATTAGAAGAATGATTCAAAACATCACTAAATATTTCTTCATAGCAGGTTTCTACTGATTTATTAACGCTTAAGGAAACGCTTAAAAGTAAATCTTCCTTTTCTTTATTAAGTTTTCTATATTTATCAAAGTTTTCTTGCTGCAATATTAACTTTTCTTTTAATGCTACTAATTCATCGAGCATTTCTTTTTTTTCTGATGTTACAAGACGAGTTTCTAAATTAGATAACCTTTCTGAAAGTTCTTTACTAATCTTATCAAGAGCTATCACACTATAATCTTTAGGAATATAATCATATTCTTCTCTTAATTTTTTTAATTCTTCTTCTAATTCTTTTAATCTGTTTATATTTTTTTTAGCAATCATAATTTCACTATTCATAAGTATCTCCTATGATTAAAGTATAGCAAAAAAAAGACTTAAATAAAATATTTAAATCTAAAAGATTAAGATTTTAAAGCCTATTATAATTAGGATAATCCCCCCTACTACTTGAGGTTTATTAGAAATTTTACTACCAAAATAATTACCTAGGTAAGGACCTATAAAACACATAAGAAAAGTAACAAGCCCAATTAAGCTTAAAGAAAGAAACATATTAACTTTTAAAAAAGCAAAGGATAAACCAACAGCAAAGGCATCTAGAGAAGTAGCTATTCCCAAGATAAGAAGATTTTTAAGACTAATATTATAATTTAAATCTTCTTCTTTATTAATTACCATATTAAGACCAATTAAACTTAAGATAAGAAAGGCAATAAACTTTGTTAAGAAAGTAACACTAGAATTAAAATTGTAAGCAACCAAAAACCCTAACATAGGCATTATAACTTGTAAAGTACTAAAGGTAAGAGCAATCTTTAATTTGTTTAATAGATTAAGATGTTGATATTTAAGACCTAAAGTGATAGATACTACAAAAGCATCACAAGCAAGACCAACAGCAATAAGAAATAGTTCTAAAATAGTCATATTAAATTTTATTTATTTTCTTACCCCTAATAATAGTTAAGAAATTTTCTAAAAAAGTTTCCCAAAGATTAGATTTTTCAATATTATATAAAGTTGTTACATCTTCTTCTCTAACAATTAAACCTTCATTATCTAATATTTCTACAGTACCTACTTTGGTACCTGCTTTAATGGGAGCGGTTAATTTGCCAACTTTTAAGTTATAAGTGTAGCTTGGAGCATCTTTTTCTTTACTAATTAGTTCAGTAACAGGGTTTTTAACAACGATTTTGGCAGTCTTTTGCTTACTTTTATCAATATAGATATTACCTAATTCTTGATTTTTATCTAAAATCGTATTAAGTTTAAAGGAATTAAAAGCATAATTTAACATATTAGTTGTTTCACTACTCCTAATATCACTGGATGGTTCCCCCATAACAACGGTAATATAACGCACATTATTTTTCTTAGCGGTAGCGGTCAAACAGTAACCTGCTTCTTTAGTGTAACCAGTTTTTAAACCATCAACTCCTTTAAAAAAGCGAACTAGTTTATTGGTATTAACCAGCCAAGTTCTAGAACCATCTGGTTTATTAAAATAATCTTCATAAATTGAAGTATAATTCAATATCTTTTCATGATTAATTAAGTTAGCAGCCATAATTGCCATATCATAAGCCGAACTATAATGATTATCCGCATGAAGACCATGAGGATTAATAAAATGGGTGTTTGAAAGTCCTAAATCTTCAGCTTTTTTATTCATCATATCCACAAAATTTTCAACGCTACCGCCAATATATTCAGCAAGGGCAATAGCACCGTCATTGGCAGAAGCAATACTAACGCCTTTAATTATTTCTTCTAAACGAATGTTACTACCAGCTTCTAAAAACATCTGGGACCCACCCATATCGGCCGCTCTTTTAGAAATGGTTACCATATCATCTAAAGAAATTTTACCATTATCAATGGCCTCAAATGTCAGTAAAAGAGTCATAATTTTAGTCATAGAAGCTGGTTCTAAACGCTCATTACTATTCTTTTCAAATATAACTTTACCAGTAGTCGGTTCCATGATAATAGCACTCTTAGCATTACTAGCTAAATCAAGAGCAAAGACTGAAAAGGGACAAACAAGTAAGACTAATAAAAAATATATCTTTTTCATAAATAATTACCTCTATTAAAATTTATGAAAAAAAGAAGACTTTATTACTTTTAAATATCTTCTTTTATATACTCATAAATATTTTTAATGTAAATTAATTATCTTTTTTTATAGCCATCATCTACACTAGTAGTATCTAAATATTCTGGACTTAAACCATATAGAAATATTTCTCTTGATATTGCTGTTATTTTTTCTAGTTCTTCAACCTTAGAAACCATATCAAAATCATTCCAACCAAGCCTTAGCATTAAATTTTCAACAAATGTTAATAATGTTTCTATATATATATGATTATCAGGATTTTCAGACAATTGTAACAAGTCATAAAGCCATAGTCTAACCATTGCCTTTTTCTCACTGATATAAAAGCTTTCAGAATTATTTACGGCTTCAATCTTCGTCATATCATGTTTCATATCTCGCATTTCTCGAGAAATAATTCTTTTATAAACCTCTTCTCTAGCCAATATTATATCTTCTGGAACATTAATATACATCTTCATTAAATCATCAGCACTTGATGCAATTGTTCTTGCAGTATGCGAGTAAGATGAATTATTTAGTAAATTTAACAGTTCGATTAAAATTATAGCAAGTTCTTTTACTTCTTCATCATTAATAGCTTTTATTTCTCCTGTTAAATTATCTAAAGCTATTCTTATTTTATTCATAATTGATGAAGGAGTTATTGAAGAATTTTCAACAAATTCATTGCTTTTAGAAATTTCTAATCTTAATTGTTGTAAAATTGCTTCACTACTTATCTTAATACCTTTAATGACTTTCGCATTTTTTTGAAACTCCTGTCTAAGCTTTCTAGATTCGGAATTTTGTTTCCAATAATCTTTTAATTCTCTCAATTTAAATAAAGTTTCATTCATATAGACCCCCTAAATGCTCTAGATAGTGCGGATAGTTTTAAACACTATTATACTCTTTTCGCATTTCTTGGTGTATAGAATAGCACAAAGTTTACAAATTGTCAAGCTTATTTTTAGATATATTTTTGACACATTAATCTCAAAAATATATATGTATCATTCTAAATGAATATTATACTCCATCAACCGCATTTTCATATAACCATTCTTTTAAAGGCGTCATATCATTAGTTTCATAATAATTAATAAGATATCCTAAATATTCAGCGATTCTTTCAACGGGAATAGAGATAATACCTTGACCACTTTTTATCATTTCTTTGTTAGCCACTATGTTTGCTACTCTTTTATTACCGTCTAAAAACATTTGATTTCTTTGAATCCAGCAAAATATAGAAAGACAGCGATCTAAAGCATTTTCTATTTTTAGTATTTCCTGTAACTCCGCAGTATAATCACACTCACTTGGTAATTTTGGACGCCATGAAGTTCCTGTTATTCCTACTCCTCTGTTTCGAAAATCACCCAGCGGAAAAATATTTTGACCCTTACAAACTTCAAAATGGATTTTCTTTATATAATTTATATTAAGTTTTTCATCTAAAGAATCCATTACATAAGACCATGCATCCTTTAATCCCTTTAATTTAAGCATATCATCGACCGAAATTTTACCAGTATTAACATTATTCATAAAAGCGTAGGTATCAATGAGTGTTACAGCAATTCCTTCTAAATTAGCACTTCTATAAATAATATCTACTAATTTTCTTTTAACAAAAGCTAAATTATCTTCTCTAGACATATTATATTTGTTAGGCACTTATTATCACCTCTTTCACACTTTACTATAAACAATTTTTATTGAAAAGTATAAAATACGGTTAGATGCCCTTTATTTATGAAAAATTGATAAATAGCACCCTAATATTTTAGATATTTCAAGAATATTACTAAATACTTTTTTCCTAAAAGATTTAGATTTATGTTACAATTAAAAATATAGAAAGAAATATAAGCAAAAGGAGTATTAAATACTATCTCTTTCTAACAAATAGTATTTATGTAATTTAATTTATGAATGACAGTGATAAAAAAAACAATCTTACCAGTAGTAAGCAAGAATTACCCAAATTAAAAGATAATAAACAAGTTAAAGCCAATAAAACTAGCGTTAAAAATACCGTAAAAAACAAAAATACTAGTAATTCTAAAAAGAAGAAAGATACTAATAAAGTTAACCCTTCTAAGAAAAAAACAAATAATAATAATCAGCCAAAGAAAAATAATAACAATAAAACTTTAAATAGGTCTAAAAACACTAACCCCAAAGAAAATAAAAACATAGAAATTAAAAATATTAGTGATAATAAAGATATTGAAAAAGATAATAATAAAATTAAGAAAGATATTAATAAAGATAAAATTAGTACTATTAATAAAAAAGAAAGTAACACTTTAAATAATAGCGATAAAAAGATAAAAAGTCCAAAGAGTAAAAAAGTAGTAGTTAAAGAAACTAGTAAAAAAATTCCACAAGAAAAAATAATTATTAATGATAATTCTTCTAATAAAGATAAAAATTTTAAAAATGAACTTAAAGATATTAATGCTAATAAAGAATTTGCCAAGGCTATCTGGGATACTGATGATATTACTGAAGCCATTAAAATAGAAGAAAACAACCAAGAAAAACTAAATGAAGAGATTGATGAATTATTAATTAAAGAAAAAAAATATAACTTTTTTGAACCTTTTATCATTATTATCTTACTAATTCTTTGTTTCTTAGGACTTTACTTCATTTTATTTACTAAAGACAGTGCTATTATTAACAGTGCGCTTACTAATATTAATACTAATTTAACTACTTCTTTAAGTGAATTAAATACTTTAAAAGAGGAATTAAATAAAGGAATTACCGGTACAGCCACACTGGATACGACTAATAGTAATTATGCTAATTTAAAAGATTTTACTTATAATTTTAGTCTTTATAATAAAAATAATAATTACTATGGTAATATTGAATTAAATAAAGATGAGAAAAATATTAATAATACCTATAGTTATTTAGATAAAAATTTATATATATCTACACCTCTTTATTACTACCCTATCGAAATTAATAATCCTATTAAGGTTAATCCCTTAAGTGTTAATTATAGTAATTTAAATAATAATATTGAGGTTATTAGAAATTATTTAACTAATAATATTAAGTATACTAGTAGTAAAAAGGGCAAAGAAGAATTAAATGGTGAAAAACTTAATGTCTTAATTTTGGATTTTTCTGAATATGACTTTAATAGTAGTGTTCAAAATATTTTAAAAGCTATTGCAAGCGATAGCGAGTTACTAAAATCAATTGCTAAAAACATTGGTCTTGATGAGGTTACAGTTAATGACTTCTTTAATCAAAATGTCCAATTAAATGGTAATTATCAAATAAAAATTTATACCAAAGGTTTCTTACAAACTTTTGCTGGAATTAAAATTTATAATGATGATAAAGAGATTTTAGAATATCTTACTGATGGCAATACTACATTAAATATTTATGGTGATAGAAAAACAAGTATTAATTTAAGTGATAATAAATTACTTATTTATATTGATGACATTAAATTAATTGATGTTAAAAGTAATAAAAATAAAAAAGATTTAATTAATTTAGATTTCCAAATAAGTAATATTCTAGATAATTATCAAGGTAGCATGATTTTAACAAAAGAAGATAATAATAAGGGTAGTTTCCTATTTAGCTTTAAAAATACTAATAATAATGATTATAATGCCGAAATTAAAATGGATTTAGTTTTTGGCAAAAGTAAGGAAAATGCTTTTGATTATACCGATGCAGTACTAGTAAATGATATTACCGAGGAAGAATTAAGTGATATGAAAAATAATTTATTTAATGCTATCTGGGATCAAGTTAACAATCCCAATGAAGAATCTACTGAAAGTAATGAAACTGAACCTAACAATTAGGTTCTTTTTTAACAATTTTTTTAATAGGGTTACTTTTAAAATTAAGGATTTTTATTCTTTGTTAGGCTTTTGGTATTTTTTAAGTTGTTTTTATGGTATAATCACTAATATAAGAATATGAGGAGTAGTTATGAACGATACAGATAAAAGAAAAACTTTATATGATGAAATTTTCAAAAATGATAAAGCCCCTGAAGTTACAACAAATAATGGTAATCAAGAAATTAAAGACGCTATCGATAATAAAGAGTTTAATAATAATGATATAGTCAATTTAGAGGATATTTTTGTTTTTGATGATAAAGATAAAAATACAATACCGACGGAAATTAAGGTTAATTTAAAGCCAAAAGCAACTAGTGATAATAATTATAGTGATGATAAATATAATGATTTAATTAATAACACTCTAATTGATTTAAAACTAGATTTAGAAAATGTTAGTAAAGAGTCCCCTGAACTTCAAAATATTAATTTAGATAATATAATTAAAAAGAATGATGACATTAAGCATGAAGAAATTTTAGAAACTAAAATGGAAAATCATGAAGCCCAAAATGCCGCTATTAATTCAAAAATGGAAACAGAATCTCAACTAGAAAAAGTTATAAATTCTAAAGATGATTGTCAAACTGGTGAAAATAGCGTTATTAAGACAAAAATAAATCAAGACACCAAAAATACAAAAATAAAGAAAGATACAGAGGACAAAAAAGTCAAAAAAAGTTCATGTTTCTGGATAAACTATGCTTTAGTTGCCGCTTTAGTTATGCTTGCTATTGTTAGTAGTTTAGCTTTCTTAATACACCAATTTAAATAATTCAATATATTAGTTAAAATAAAAGACTTATGTTAAGATTTTTATAATATTTTCATAAAAATCATTTAACTAATAAGTCTTTTATACTTTAAAGTGTAATAACTAGTTACAGAAATGTAATTGATTGTTACACTTTTTTAATTTATTTTAACAGTAGCATTACTAATCATCCAGTCATAACCATAAATATAGCCCGCAGGAATTGTCGTTGCACCGGTATTTTCGATACCAAAGGCATTAGAAGTTGTCGAAATGGTAATAGAATTTGCCGTATCATTATAAATATACTTAGCAAAACTACTTTTTATAGTATCACCATCTTGATAGTTGCTTAAATATATAATATCATCACTCTTAATTAGTTTTAATAATTGGTCATTGCTTATTTTACGGTAAAGAATTTCATAGGTATCTCCTACTTTAAAACTATTATAACTAATACTTAGAGCATTACTTTTTAAAGATGTGCCCATACTAATTTCTTTACTCCATTTATCTTGATTACCATTTTTAGTACTTCTGGTAAAAATAAGACAATTGGTATTTAAATTATTATTTATTTTGGGAGCATTGTTAGTAGCCTCTGTTGCCGTATATAAATAAATTTGGTCTTCTTCTAAATCTGATAAATTAATACTACTACTCCACTTACTTTCATTAGCAATCTTACCAAAAGCCACATCAAATAACTTCTGAAAGTTTTCTAAAGTTAAATCTTTAATTTCTGCACCGTCAGCATTATTATAAATGAGGATATCATAAATGGTATCATCATCATTACTATATGTTATAACAAGATAAATATCATCTTTATACTCTTTTAAAAAATTAGGAAGATTACACTTACTAGCTTCAATATTTAGCTCTTTTTTAGCGTTATTTTCAGTCATATAAGTTGTATTATCATTAATTGACATATAGCCATTAATATAAAATTTATCAGTTACGGGATTTATTTGTTCACTTACGGGAACTAAAGGTTCGTGGATAATCTCCGCTGGTTTGATTGAGGTATCATCAACTTTCTTTCTTGGTTTTAAAGATAATGCAAAGATATCAAAGCCCATTAAGACAACACAGATAACAGCAATTAAAATATTTTGTTCTTTATTATTCATAAGATTCCCTCTATTCTCTGGTTTAATTATACCATGAACGAAGAAATTATTAGAGAAAAAAAATTAGCTTTTTAAGACTAATTTTGAAAGTTATATATTTTCTTTTTCTTTCTTTTCTTTCTTTTCTTTAGGAAGAGTTTCTTTTCTTGATAAATTTAAACGACCTTTATTATCATAGCCTAAAGATTTAACAGTTATTTCATCGCCAACTTTAAATAAGTCGCTTGGATGTTCTACGCGTTTATTATCTAATTGAGAAACATGACATAATCCTTCAACCCCAGGCCATAACTCTACAAAGCAGCCAAAACTTTCTACTTTAGTAACTTTACCAGTATAAATAGCGTCTTTTTCCACTTCCCGAACAACAGCTAAAATGCGTTCTTTTGTTTCATTAATAATATTTTGATCTTGATGATAAATAATAACTCGACCATCATCTTCTAAATCAACTTTAACTGCATCTTTATCATTAACTGATGTTACATTACTACATTCTAAAATTATTTTTGTAATCATCTCGCCACCTTTACCAATGACATCTTTAATCTTTTCCGGATTAATTGTAAAGCATTCGATTTTAGGAGCATAAGGAGATAATTCTTTTCTTGGTTCTTCGACTGTCGCAGTCATAACATCTAATACTTCTAAACGAGCTTTTTTGGCTTGAGCTAGAGCTTTCTTTAAGATTGCTTCGGTTACACCTTTAATTTTAATATCCATTTGTAAAGCGGTAATACCTTTTTTGGTCCCAGCAACTTTAAAGTCCATATCCCCCATGTGATCTTCTAAACCTTGAATATCAGTTAGAATAGTATATTTTTTACCATCTTTAGAGGTAATTAGTCCCATAGCAATACCAGCAACTGGCGCTTTAATTGGAACACCAGCGGCCATTAAGGACATACAACCTGCACAAATAGTAGCTTGTGATGAAGAACCATTAGATTCCATAATTTCGGAAACCACACGAACGGTATATGGAAATTCCTCTTCACTTGGCATAACTTGGAGTAAAGCTCTTTCGCCTAAAGCACCATGCCCAATTTCACGACGCCCCGGTGAACCATAACGACCAACTTCACCAACACAGTAAGCAGGGAAATTATAATGTAACATGAATCTCTTTGTATCTTCTAAACCTAAACCATCTAAAATTTGATGTTCGTTTAAAGCTCCTAGAGTAGTTGTAGCTAAAGCTTGAGTTTCCCCTCTTGTAAATACGGCCGAACCATGAGTTCTTGGTAAAATATCAATTTCGGCTTTTAAAGGACGAATTTCGTCCATCGCACGACCATCAGGGCGAATATGTTTATCAGTAATTAATTCTCTTACGCACTCGCCTTCAATTTTATCAACTAATTTTTTAACATCTTTAATAATACTTTCAATATTAACATTGCCAGCATATATTTCAGCAAAATGACCAATGGTACTTTCTTTAACTTTATCAATGGCTTCATATTGCGCAAGTTTTCCTTTAACTTCAAAACATTTAAACATGTTATCCGTTGCATAACTTCTAACTTGACTTTCTAGTTCTTTGTCAATAGATGCTAAATCAACAGTTACTTTTTCTTGACCAACTTCCTTAACAATTTTACTTTGAAATTCACAAAGTTTTTTAATCTCTTCATGCCCAAACATTAAAGCTTCTAACATTTCTTTTTCACTTGCTTCTTTAGCGCCCGCTTCAACCATACAGATAGCTTCTTTACTACCTGCAACAGTTACACTTAGAGTTGTATCAACTGCTTGTTTAGTATCTGGATTAATAATATAATCCTTACCAATTTTGCCAACAATTACTCCCGCAATTGGTCCATCAAAAGGTATATTAGATATTGATAAAGCTAGACTGGATGCAAACATAGCGGTCATTTCTGGGGAATTATCAGGGTCAACTGATAAAACGGTATTAATAACTTGAACTTCATTTCTAAAGTTTTCATCAAACATTGGTCTTATTGGACGATCAATTAGACGAGCCGTTAAGGTTGCGGCATCACTTGGTCTTCCTTCTCTTTTAATAAATCCCCCCGGAATTTTGCCAACTGAATATAATCTTTCTTGATATAAAACGGTTAGAGGAAAGAAATCTTGAGTTATAGGGGTATTACCCATAACTACTGCTGTTAAAATAACAGTATCACCATAACGAACTAACACCGAAGCGTTAGCTTGTTTAGCATATTCGCCAGTTTCAACGACTAATTTTTTACCTAGAAAATCATATTCAAATACTCTTTTACTCATAATTTTTACTCCTTCACATCAACTCTTTATTTTAAATAAAGACTTCTATATCCATAGTAACATAAAAATATAAATATTTATGCTAAGATGGTAATATTTTATTTTCTTTCTTATATTCAAGAAAAAAAGCACTGTAAAAATAAGTGCTTACTTTCTGATATTTAACTTTTTAATTGTTTCTCTGTAGCTAACTACATCGTTTTTCTTTAAATAATCTAATAAACTTCTTCTTTTACCTACCTTCATAAGTAATCCTCTTTTTGAATGATAGTCATGAATATGTTGTTTTAGATGTTCTGTTAAATCATTAATTTCGTATGTAAGAATAGCAATTTGTGCTTCAGTTGCGCCGCAACCTTTTTCCTTACCGAATTCTTTAACTAATTTTGCTTTTGTTTCTTTTGAAACTGCCATGATATCTCTCCTTTTCTATATAATCCGTTTAATCTTAGCAAAAATCCGAAAGATGAGTGGTTTAAGCCATGAATAAACTTTCTTAAATATCTTATATTATTTTTATCTAAAAAGCAAGCCCTAATTTTCGAAAGTAGCGTCTAAATAATAAATTGGTCTTCCTTCTTTTTGATATTGTTTTTCATAATTGGTTAAAACATTAGCAATTGGCTTTTCTTCATGATGTAAATCTAGGCTTACTCGATCAAATGTGTACCAATACTGAGATAAACTCATTAAAGAGTAAGCAAAATAACCTTTGTTATCGGTTTTTAAAATAATGTGTTTATTTTTTCTAAACACTCTATCATATAATTTTAAATAGTTAACATGAGTAAGTCTTCTTTTTTCATCATGAGCTTTTGGCCAAGGTTCTGGGAATGTTAGATATATTGTATCAATCTCTTTTTTAAATACTTTATCTAAGTCGCCAGCATCCATATTAATTAATTTTAAATTATTTAGTTTAGCTTTATCTAGTATCCTTATAGCACTTACCATTTGGGAAGCATTTATTTCAATCCCAATAAAATTTACTTGGGGATATTTTTTAGCCATTTCAATAATGAAATCTCCACGACCCATACCAATTTCAATTTTGATAGGATTGTTGTTATTAAATAGACTACTCCATTTGCCAATATAACTAGTGGGATTTGCAACTACATAAGGACTTCTATTAACAATTTTATCTGCGTCTTTAACTACTATATATTCCATATATACTCCGTTTCTTCCAATATACTATCATAATTCAAATAAATATGATAGCTATTTTTCTCTTTATTTATAATATTCATTAATTCTCATCAAAGATTTGGTTGGCGTTTCAGATAATTCATAGTCTTCTTGACATTCTTCTAAATTACCATTTAATATGGCTAATACCGGTTTGATATGTAAATCAAGTAACCCAGTATGCCAATCTAATAAGACTTGATATTCTTTTAAGTCCGAACTTACGAACTCATCATCAATAATTACAAAATCCGTAATAAAAGGATTAGATTTTAAATAAGCTTTAATTTCTAACTCGCGATTTTCCGTAACATAAGGTGTCATATCATAGAAAGATATTCCCAAAGACTTTAAAATATCTAAATACTTTTTTAAGTAACTTCCGTTTATACTTTTTCTATTTTCTCTTTGAATTGGATATTTATTAGAACTTGTTAAAACTAATTTAGCCTTGCTTAAAGTAATTATTTTCTTTAACACTTTAGCATTTTTTAAATCTATCAAATCAGGATGATTCCAATTATTTAAGACCCCATCTAAGTCTAGGAAAATTATTTTCATTTAGCCTCATCTTTTGTCTTATTATTTTCATTTGTTTCTTTTTCATAAAGTTTTTGATAAGTCTTACTAGTTTTTAAAAGCGTTTTATGACTACCCGTAGCTTCTACTTTACCATCATTTATAACAAATATTTTATCAGCATCGATTACGGTTGATAAACGGTGGGCAATAATAAGAATGGTATATTCACCTTTTAAATTACTAATAGCTTCTTGTATTTTAGTTTGTGTTTCATTATCTAAAGCACTAGTAGCCTCATCAAAAAGTAATATCTCCGTTTTTAAAAGTAGGGCCCTAGCAATTGCTAAGCGTTGTTTTTGACCACCTGATAAAGTTACGCCACCTTCCCCAACAATAGTATCATATTTATTGGGCAAAGTTTCTATAAAATCATCTAAACAAGCTAAATGACAAGCTTCTTTTATTTCTTTAACAGTAGCATTTTTCTTAATGACTTTTAAATTATCCATGATACTCATATTAAAGATATAAGCATTTTGGCTAATTACGGATAAGTTTCCACGAATGCTTGATTTATCTAAGGTATTAATATCTACCCCATCAAAAGTAATTAACCCTTTATCTACCCGCTCTAAAGCACTGATTAAGTTAAAAATGGTTGTTTTTCCAGAACCAGATGGCCCCACAAAACCAATTGTTTCATTGGCATTTATCTTAAAATTCATATTTTTTAAGACTGGCAAATTCTTTTCATAAGCAAAAGAAACAGCTTTAAATTCAATATTACCTTCAAATTTCTTTAGCTTCTTAGTACCAAATTGTTCTTTCGCAAACTCATCTTCTTCTAAGATACCAAAGATACGATTGGCTGCCAAATTAAATTGTTTGATTATTTCAAATATCTGCTCAATCCAATCAGCAGTCCATAAAATTCTATCATTATAATTATAGATGATGATAGCACTTTCAACACTTAAACTACCAATACTTAAAAACATAAAGATAAATACGCCAACCAGTAAATCACCTGTATCTCTTATAGAACCACCAAAAAGGCGTAAAATAGCCCTCTGGCGTTGATACTTATAAGAAACTTTATTGGTTTCGCTCATATATTCGTTGGCTTTAGCTAAAAATGACTCTTCAGCGTCTAAAATTTTAACATCTTTAGATCCTCTTACTATCTCTGATATAAAACCCCCAGTTCTTTCTCTACTCTTTTTCCATTCTTTTCTATTTTTATAATTAATGCCACTAGCAAATTTATTGTAAATAATGATAATAATCATTAAGGCTACATAGATTAAACCAAAACACCAATTTATAAAGAAAACAGTTATAAGAACACCTAAATTACCGATAATACTACTAATATAATCAATTAACGAAGTAAAGATATCAGTTAAATTATCTGTATCACTATTAATTCTTTCAATAAAAACGCCACTAGAATTATTGTTTAAGTCTTTTTGTGTAATTTTTAGAGTTTCTCTAACAAGTTCTATTTGCAAGTTTCTTCTAACATCATAATAAAACTTATTATAAAAATAATTGTAAGCTAAACGACTAAAGTTTCTAAATATTTCAAGACCAAAAACAATTAAGACAATTACTAATAATTTTTGATAATTATTACTTGTTAAAGCCAGTAATTTTTGAGCACCAAGAACGGGCGCTATTACAGAAATAATAGTCATAACAATATTAGTTACTAAGAATAACCACAAGTACTTGCGACCGCTCTTAGCATATTTATAAGTTGATTTAAAATTTTTCCAAACACTACGATTCGGAGTCTTGGTATCTTTATTTTTTACTTCTTCCATACAACCTCACTACATTTATTTTATATTTTTAAAACCCACTTTTTTCAAGTAAATCAATTATAACATAGACTTATCTTTTTGCAACTTAAAAATAATTATTTTTTGAACATTTCTTAATTAGAAAAGTAAAACAGCATTTTAAACTATTGTGTTCTTTTAGTTTTCTCTTTTATTTACTTAATTTGAGCGGTTCATTTGCTTTTACAAATTACCTATTTTTAAACATATTTGATTTTTTAGTATTAGCTTCGTCTTGAATTTCTAAATCTTTTATTTATACTTCTACATTTTAAAATTTAAAAAAGTTAGCTTTTATTTAACTAACTTAAGTTTATTAAAAAATATTTTATTTTAAAATTCTTCTTTTTATAAGCTCGCTATCTAACTCTTTTGCCATACTAGCAATAACTTCTTCATCAAAAGGACTTGGCATATTATATTTAGTAATTAAATCTTTATATGAATAATAAGAAGCAACGGCTCCTACTTCTTTAAAGAAGTCTAAGTTTTCTTTAGAGTTATGCCAAATTAATATGGCACCCACATAAGATAGGGCATAATCAATGTAATAGAACGGATCTAAAAAGATATGACTTTGCCGATAATAATAGCCCCCATCATCTAAGTTAACATGGCCTTTATTATTTTTATCTAAATGATATTTTTTACCAACTTTTAACCAAATCGCATTGATATCAGCAACTTTTAAATCTTTTTTAGAATAAATAAGTTCTTGAAATTCATCAACGGCACAAATATAAGGAAGAAGACTGACAAAATTGTATATATTCATAAACGAATACTTTTTATAATCATCACTAGCAAACAAACTTTCCACTTTATCACTCATTATAAGTTCCATCGCATGTGAAAACATTTCGGCAATCTCCATAGTCGGATATTTAAGTAAGGGCGAGACAATATGGTTTCTATCTTCCAAAGAAGCACAATATTTTTGAAAAACATGCCCCATTTCATGAGTAGTGGTTTGTAAATCAAGATAAGTATTTTTGTAATTACCGGTAACAACTGGCATAGCCCTTTCGGTTAAATAATTGGTAATTGAAAAATTAACTTTGGAAGCTCTTGGTAAAAAATCAATATAACCATTATCTAACATTTCAATATATAGTTTATAAAGATCAGTATCTACAGTTCGAAAGGAATCTTTTAATTCTGAGAGTAACTCTTCTCCTTTTACTCTTAACACAGGCATTTCAGTAAAGAAAACAGTATCATAGTAAGCAAGTTTATCTAAACCTAACTCTTCTTGTTGCCATTTACTCATCTTTTGACACAAAGGAACAATGGATTTAACAATACTATCTCGAAACTCATGGATATCTTGATAATCATAGTCAAATCTTTTTAATTTATATAAGCTATAATCAACATAACTCTGAAAACCAGCATTTTTAGCGATAGCATTACGAATATTTATGGCTTCAAATAGAATACTCTGATACTCATCCTTATTTGCATAGTAAAAATCATTAACAGTATCATGAGCTTTTTTTCTTATAGCTCTATCTTTACTAGAAAACAACCCGCTAACAGCACCGATAGTAGTAGGCTTACCATCAAACATTACTTCTTTTTTATTTAAAGTGCGGTACTGCCTTTTAAGTTCATTTTCTTTTTTTATTAGTTCATCATTATTAGAACTTACGGTTTTTATTTGAGAAGCAATTACCCGAAAAAAGTTATCTGGTAAGTCCTCTTTAAGTTGATTTTTAAATTTGCTACTTAGAATTTCTTCATAAAAGGAAAGAAATAACGCATCAAATTTATTTTTATTGATATTCCAATAAGTTATTTCTTCTTGCCAGTACGCATCATTCATATCTCGCATATTACGAATATCCGCATAATCAGCCATTTCTTCAATATGATTTTGAATAGTATTTATTTCTTTTACTATACTTAAGTACTCATGATAATCCAAACACTCATGAAGCTTAACAATAAGGCTTTCTACTTTGTCCTTGGTATCCTCATAATTTATTCTTTCATATTTTAATTCATTAAATTTTTGCATAAATTATTCTCACTTTCTAATTTTTTTAATTACTTTATAGCATTTTAATCACTTTAATAAATGATTTATTAATATTTCACTGAAAATAATATTATTTATCTTGTTTTCTTGATAGATAACAAATTGTTTCAATATGATAAGTAAAAGGAAACATATCAAGACCAATTGCTGTTTTTAACATATAATCATTTTTTAAATAATTAATATCTCTTGCCAAAGTTATGGGATCACAAGCGATATAAATAATAGTATCCGCCTTAATTTTTCTTAAAAGTTCTATTCCTTCTTTTGTCATGCCACTGCGAGGTGGATCAATTATTACTAAGTCTATTTTTAGAGGAATTTTAGAAATTAGTATATTAGCGTCCCCACATAAATAATAACAATTTTTTAAACCATTTATTTTGGCATTATAAGTGGCATCAATGGTGGCATTTTTATTAATTTCAATACCATATACTTTTTTGCAAAAGGAAGCCAAAGTAAGACCCAGACTCCCCGTACCACAAAATAAGTCTAAAACATTTTTATCCTTAGGAGCCAGCTCTATTAAAAGATTAAATAGTTTTTCAGTTATACCAAGATTAATCTGAAAGAAGGCATCATATGACACTTTAAAATACATATCATTTAACCTTTCAATAAAGAAATCTTCACCCTTTAAAACTTTACCATTTTGTAGAATCCCTACAATCTTAAATTCTGTTAAATTAGGAATGGTAATATTATCATCAGTTATAAAATTAATAAGTAACTCCATATTGTAATTGTTTCTAATGACAACCGTACCATTTTGAATATTAAATTTAGAAATAATTCTAATAAATTCATTAACTTTATAAGGAGCCAACTTGCATTCATTAATACTTACTATTTCATTAGTTTCTTCTTTATAAAGGCCAACTAAGCCATCTTTCACATGCAAAGTTATCTTATTACGATATTCTAAAGGTTTGGGTGAGGCAACAATCGGAATATTAATATCTTCATGGCAAAATTTTTTAAAAATATGTTCTAACTTCTGCTTTTTAAAACTAAGAGTATCTTCATAACTCATTAAACTAAGACTACACCCACCACAAATGCTACTATACTGACAAAAAGAATCTTGACGCTTCGAAGAAATTATGTTTTTAATCTTACCAATATTATACTTTTTAGCCTCTTTTACTATTTCTATTTCTAAAATGTCGCCAACGCAAGCATTAGGAACAAATGTTATCTTATCCTTAACATAACAAATACCTCTTCCATAATCATCTAATCTTACTATTGTTACTTTCATTAAAATCAATCCTTTTATATAAACCTTTTTTGTATTTACCACAGTCTATCATAATCAGCTTTCTGAATCACCGCATCTAAATATTTTCTATATTTTATTATCGTCCATATATCCCCCAAATTAAACCTATTATACTAGGTATTCTTTTAAAATGATAGATATTTAGGAAATTATTTATATTATTTAAAAATCCGCACCCTATATATATAAAGAAAATAACTATTATGACTTATTATGTTTATAAGATATTGATAAGATACATTATTTTAATTATAAAAGCAATATTTTTTATTAAATAATTTATCCTAGCATGTTAATAACATACTTAATATTACTAAATAGTAAATAAAATATAAAAAGTTCTAATTATTTAACACATAAATTTTTATTATTCACTCCATACTAAGAATGGTGAATTTTAATGATTAATTTAACTAATATTAAAGAGTATAAAGACAATAAAGAACTATTAAAAGAAATAAAGGAAGAATTTAAAAATAGTAGTGATTTAATAATAAAGACAATTAAAGATATTGATGTTATTTTTTTAGAAAGTTTATGTTCTAGTGATAAGATTAATGAATATATCTTAAAAGTACTAAGTCTTTCTAAAAAGAAAATTAAAGATTTAAATAATATTTTAGTGGGTCCTAATACTAAAAAAATAAAAAGTAAGAGTGAAATAACGAATCTGCTTCTAAATGGATTTACTATCGTTTTAGGTAATAATTGGTATGCAGTAGAAACAAAAGGAGACTTAGTTAGAAGTGTAACCGCACCAACCACGGAATCCGATTTACACGGACCAAAAGATTCCTTTAATGAGTCGATTCAAACTAATTTGGGCTTAATTAAAAGACGAATTAAGTCGCCAGATTTAGTAAATATTGACATGGATATTGGGCTTTATTCCAAAACCAAAGTAAGTATTATATATATTAGTTCTATTGCCGAAGTTTCTTTGATTAATAAAGTTAAAAACAAATTAAATCAAATAAATATCGATGGTATTTTGGATGCTGGTAATATAAAACAGTTAATTGGCAAGGAAAATAGAAGTGCTTTCCCGACTAGTCAATTAACAGAAAGACCCGATAAAGCCGCCGCCGATCTTCTAGAAGGAAAAATTATCATTTTAGTAGATGCTTCCCCTTTAGCGATTAGTCTGCCCTCTTTTTTGGTTGATTTTATTAATCCGAGCGTTGATACTTATAGTAAAAATATCAATATTAACTTTGTTAAATTCTTACGATTTTTATGCTTTTTTGTAACACTTTTTCTCCCCGGCTTTTATATTGCTTTAATAAGTTATAATCAAGGCGCAATTCCCCTCGACTTATTAATTAATTTTGCAATGCAACGCAGTAGTGTCCCTATTCCTTCAATTATCGAATGCTTAGTTATATTAACTCTGTGTGCCATTTTAAGAGAGAGTGATATTAGATTTCCCACTAATTATGGCTCTTCCATATCGATTATGGGGGCTTTAGTAATGGGAGATGCGGCCGTATCAGCGGGTATTGTCAGTCCTATTATGATTATTGTGGTTGCTGTTACTTATATAACCAGTATGGTATTTACTGATGTCGAGTTAATTAATTCTTTTCGGCACATCCGATTTTTAACCCTTTTACTCGTTTCCATTCTTGGTCTTTTTGGTTTTTATATGGGAATCTTTACTACCCTCATTCACCTTTGCAGTCTAACAAGTTTAGATAGACCCTATACCTATCCGCTTGCTCCCTTTGATAAAGTTTATTTTAGTAAAACCGTGTTTCGTAGTACAAAAAAAAGTGATAAATACCGTTCGCATTTATTAAGTAGAAAAAACATTCGTAAAGAAGGTGATTAAAATTAAAAAATTAATAAAATTTTTATGTTTATTTAGTATTATATTGATAATGAGTGGTTGCTACAACTATAACGAACTTAACAGTCTAGATATTATTAGTGGAATTGGGATTACCTATAAAGATGATAAATACAAGGTTACTTATGAAGTTATAAATACTACATTAGATAAAGATAACACCGATAGTAAGAAAAGTTTTACCGTTGACGGGGAAGGTAAGTTTTTAAGTGAGGCCATTGAAAATGCCAATAGCAAACTAAGTAAAAAGCCATATTTTGAACATATAAAAGTCATGATTATTGATGAAAATGTTAATATTATGCAAATTAGTGATTATCTTTTAAGAAGTAATATGATATCGACTAATTTTTACTTGGCAATAGCAGATAATCCCGAAAAAATCCTGGGATTTACCAGTGATGATAAAGTAATTAATGCTAATTATATTTATGATATTTTAAAAAATATTAATTATACCAAAATGAGTAATTATTTTGATTTTCAAGTGAGTAAAATTCTTAATAAAATTGATATTGCCTTACCCAAAATTGAAATTGATAACCAAATAAACTTTAAGACTTATGGTATTTATCATGGAGAAAAGTTTGTTTGTTATTTAGATGATTTTAATCTAAAAATGTATAAATATTTTTTGAAAGAGAATAATTTTTCTTATAGTAATGATAATAATAGTATTGGTTTTTATAGTAACAAGACTAAAATTGATTTAAAAGATGATATTGAGTTACACTTAAAATTAAAGGCAAAAGTAGAATCTTTAGATAATGATATAAACTTAAGAAATAAAGAAGATTTTGTTAAATTAGAACAGGAATTTAATAAGAGTTTGCAAGAGGATATAACTAAATTTATTAGCTTTTTACAAGAAAAAAAGACTGATATTTTAGGAATTAACTATAAGCATTTTCTAAAGACTAAAGAAAATGATAATGATTATTTTTCAAAATCCAAGGTTAATGTCGATGTTAAAATTAATATTAATAAACCAGGTTTAACAGTAAGGAGGGTTACAAATGAATAGTAAAAGACAAGGCGTTTTAAGTATCTTTTTAAGTCGTGGTCTTTATTTTGGAGTTGGTATTTCTTACATTTTAGCTCATGGTAATAATTTTACTATTATTAATTTTCTTTTAGGCTTTTTCTTAGGACTTTTTATGTTAATTTTGATGTTAAAATGTGATTGGCAAGTGTTTTTTCAAAGTATTTGGGGTAAAATTATTATTTTAGGATTATCTTTCTTTCTAGTTAATAATTGTCTAATTGCCTTTGCTGTTTTAGGAAGTAATTTTTATCTAATTAATACACCACCTTTATTTATTGTTGGACCTTTAATTATTTTAATTATATATGGGGTTAAAAAGGGTCTAGCAACCACTCTAAGACTTAGTGATATTTTAGTTTTTACCAGTGTAATTGTTGGCATTATAGCTATTTTAAGTATTCAAAAAAATATTGATTTTAGTAATTATTTTCCTTTAGAAATGGTTGATAAAACAGATACTTTAAAGTGTATTTTTAGTAGTGCTTTTTATAGTGTTAGTCCCATTATTTTAGAACTTGCTTTTCTAAAACAAGATGAAGTTAACAAGAAAGCTATTATTTATGGTTATTTAATTGGGGGATTTACTATTTTCTTAATGATTCTATGTATTTTAGGTATTTTTGGCGGCGATTTTGCCTGTATATTTCGATATCCTGAATATATATTGCTAAAAAAAGTTAGTTTATTTAATCAATTTGAACATTTAGAAACTTTTTTATCTATTCTTTGGTTTAATGATTTAATTATTACTAGTTTACTAGCAGGTCTTCTAATTAATAAAGTCTTTAAAAATAAATGGTTATATGCTGTAAGTATTATTCATTTAGCCTTTGTTTATTTTTTCTTTATTAATAATTATCAACACATTTTGATGCTTTATCACTATACTTTTTATATTTTAGCCGGATTAGTAATTTTAGGTATTCCCAGTGCTTTTGTTGCTACTAAAATTGAGACAAAAAAAAGACAAGCATCTTAATTTAAGATAACCTGTCATATGGCCAATAAGCATATATTACAATGCTTAGAGAAGATCGCCTCGTTTATGGAGACGCTTTGGAAGTATGGACGATTTAGCTTGCGTTTCATCATAAATGCGTTTCATTCGCGATATCTCCTTGTTTACTTGGTCAACACTTAAGTGTAAATCATTTGCTTGCCTAGCAATTGAATAACCGAGAACTCGAGTACGCAGGATATATTCTTGACGCCTATTGAGGTTGCCTTCATGAATGAAGGCTTCAATCACATCTTGGCTCCACGCAATTTGTCTTGCCATACCTCCGTTGCCAATCAGAACTCATACTAATGATTATAACATAGATATTTTATAATGAAAAGAAAAAATTTACTGATGTGTCCAGTTAGGCACATCATTTTTAAGCTATATTTCTTTCCCACAATATTTGCAAAACTTAGAATCTTTATCAATTTTGCTTTGACAATAAGGACATATTTTATCTTCGTCTGAAGTAAGTCCTTTCTTTATAGTTCTAGCAGTTGCTTCTAAGCTATCTTTAGTAGCGGCAGTCATTTCATCACTTATACTTTTGATATCATCTTTTGACTCGTCCATCATCTGTTTTAAAGATTTTATTTGCTTACTTAATAATTTTCCTTGTATATTAGGATTTAACATTGTTATAAAACCACCAATAATTATTATAAATGCTAAACCAAAAAGTATCCAAAAAAGTATCTCTATCATAATTCCTCCGTCTTAAGTTTAACACACTTAAAATATATTTTCTACATTCTTAAATTACCTAGTTCTTATAGCTTCTTCTTCTTGATATTCATATGTATTTTCCATCTTATAAACATTACAAAGATTAATATCAGGTAAAACCATATTATTAATCTTTAAATAATTTAAGGCCCCTTCTAAAGAGACATCTGATATTTTATTATTATTAACATCATAATCGCCGCCATCTTTTTTAGTAGGATCAAAACTAGTTATTAAAGCTTTTGTTTCTACTCCTAATAATGAAAAGATTTTATTTAGTTTTACTAACTCATTAAATTCCTTCTCGTCTATCTTCGCTGGGATTTCAACCATCGCTTGTTTACCCGCTAAAGAATTAGTTAAAATGATATAAATATAATTTAACTGCTTACCCGTAATCGCGGTCTTTAATATTTTATTTTCTTAATGTCATTACCTTCTAATTTTAAATCAAACATCTTAGCTAAGACTAAATCTACCGTTTTACCATGGCCTCCTAAACCCGAAACCATTACGCCATTTATATCTAGAGCCTCTTCATTATAAACGCCAATGGTTTGGGTAGGAGTAATTAAAACTACACCGCCAAGACCAAAAGGAGCGTTCGTACCCATCTGTTGATGATAAGCATTTTTCTCTTGATAGAATTCTTCTAAATCTAATTTTTTCAAACTCATTATTAATTTTCTCCCTTAAATTTATTCATAATTCTTAATGTATTTAAAATCGTCAGTAAAGTAACACCTGTATCTGCAAAGACAGCCAACCACATATTAGCAAATCCGAAAACACTTAAAAGCAAGATTATTATTTTAATACTCATTGCAAAAACTAAATTTTCTTTAATAATTTTTTTCGTATATTTAGAAATATTAATGGCTAAAGGTATTTTTGAAAGTTCATCACTCATAAGAACAATATCACTAGCTTCAATTGCTGAATCACTACCAACCCCACCCATTGAAATACCTATATCGGCTCTTTTTAAAACGGGAGCATCGTTAATACCATCACCAACAAAAATAGTTATACCATTAATACTCGCAACATCCTCGAAAGATTTAAACTTATCTTGAGGTAACATTTCATATTTAATTTCATCAATACCAAGTTTTTTCCCAATATTTAGGGCAACCGCCTTTTTATCCCCCGTAAACATATAAGTTTTAATATTATTATTTTTTAACTCTTTAATAGTGTCTTTAGCATTTTCCTTTATTCCATCATTAATAACAACTGAGGCCATATGTTTACCATCGATATTTAAGTGTAAGTCTGTATCAATATCACAATCACATAATTTGCTATTACCAATTAAAATATTTTTTTTATCTAAAGTAAAACTAATACCATTGCCTTCTATTTCTTTAAAGTTTTTAATATCCCTATTATCAATTTTACCCTTCTTTAATTTTAAAATTGACTTGGCTATAGGATGATTAGATAAAGACTCTCCCTTAGTTAAAAAATCTATTATTTCTTCTTTAGAATACTTATCGTCTAAAACTTCAATATTTTCTACATTAAAAGTACCATTAGTTAAAGTGCCAGTTTTATCAAAAATAATATTAGTTGTATTACTTAAATTATCTAAATAGTTACTCCCCTTTACTAAAACACCTTTTTTACTAGCCACCCCAATACCCGTAAA
>CAKOMH010000007.1:0-35362 GCA_934096595.1 uncultured Bacilli bacterium
AATTATGTTCTAATAAATATTTAGCTATTTCGCTACCCAGTGAACCTATGCTTACAACTTCTTCATAAACAAATACGGGTTTATTTTGCTTAGCAAGAAGGGCTAGGATTTTCATATCCATCGGTTTAATATAACAAGCATTTATAACTTGCAGATAAATATTTTTTGTTTTTAAATCTTCTTGAATTTCTAAAGCGGTATTTAAAAAATCACCATAGCTAATTAAATAGCCATCACAAGCTCTTTTTTCTAAATAGCTCATAATTTTCCATTCACCAATATTTTGCAATGTATACTTTGCCTCAGCATATTTAACCTTATCTTTAGAATAACGAATGGCAACTAATCCTTTAGTTTGAAAGGCAGTATATAACATATCTCCGGCTTCTTTGTTATCATGAGGAGCCATAATTATGATATTGGGAATATTATTTAAAATAGCAATATCGAAAATACCTTGGTGGGTTTCCCCATCTTCTCCTACAATTCCGGCGCGGTCAATACCTATTACCACATTACCTTGCATTCTGGCTAAGTCTTGTTGAATTTCATCATAACCTCTTTGCAAAAAAGTTGAATATATGGACACAAAGGGTTTTTCGCCTTCTAAAGAAAAAGCATTAGCTAAAATCAGGGCATGTTCCTCGGCAATCCCCACATCTATAAACCGCTTGGGATACTTTTCTTTAAAACTATTTAACTTACTTCCATTAGCCATCGCGGGGGTTATAGCAATAATTTTCTTATCTTTTTTAGCAATATTAATTAAATGTTTGGCAATCGCATCACTCCAAGATATCTTATCATCTTTTGGTGCTAACATTTTTCCGGTTTCAATATCAAAAGGACCTACTCCATGCCAAAGGCCAATCTTATCCTCCTCGGCATACTTATAGCCTTTACCCTTAGTTGTAATAACATGTAATAAAACTGGTTGAGTTTCATTTTTAGCCATTTGTAAATACTTGTCTAATTCTTTAAAATCATGACCATTGATTGGTCCATAATAATTAAGACCAAACTCTTCAAACAAATACCCTTCTTTCATATAAAGTTTTTTTAAAGACTCTTTTAGGTGTTTCATTAGGCGATACAAATATTTCCCCACAACTGGTATCTTTTGTAAAACACTTTTAGTATCCTTCATGGTCTTATGGTATTTTTTAGTACTTCTAATCCTATCTAAAGTATTATGCAGGGCGCCAACATTTTTAGAAATACTCATTTCATTATCATTTAAAATAACAATTAATTTTGTTTTAGCATCACCTATATGGTTTAAAGCTTCATAGCACAAGCCATTACCAATGGAACCATCACCAATTACGGCAATAACATTATTATTTTCATGTTTCATATCTCTTGCTAAAGCAAAACCTAATGCTGCCGATAAACTGGTTGATGAGTGTCCGGCTTCATAATTATCATAAATTGATTCACTGATTTTTTGAAAACCAGATAAGCCATTAAGTTTACGCAAAGTCTTAAAATCTTTAGCGCGCCCCGTCAAAATTTTATGAACATAAGCTTGGTGTCCAACATCAAAGATAATCTTATCTTTGGGACAATCAAAATTCTTATGAATTGCCATAGTTAGTTCAACAATTCCTAAATTAGAAGATAAATGCCCACCAGTTTTGGCTACATTTTCTATTAAAAATTTTCTTATATCTGTACTTAATTCATTCAATTCTTGATAATCCAAGTCCTTTAAAAACTTCGGATTTTTAATATTTTCTAACTTCATTCTTTCACTTCCAAGTTGTAAATCTATAATACCAAAGAATGCTTCTTTGTTCTAGTCCTTTTCCCTATTTTTATAGTAAAAATTTTGTTTTCATTTTAAGAAATTTTTTTAATCATCAATTAACACCCTCTTTATTTGCTAATTATTTTCTTATTTCAAAATCTTTATCTTAATTTTAAGTTTTAAAAATTCTAAAATAATTATTAAATACTAATATAATCAAAAAAACTATTTAATAATCATTAAATCATCGTTAAAAATTCATTAATAATTACCAAATAGTTTTGCTTATCTTATAAATTATTATTTTTAGTACTTATAATTTATAATTAAAATATCTTATTTTAATTACCAACATATTCTTTATCAAAAGTCTTTAAAATAAAATCAATTATTATATTTAATTTATCAAAAACCCAAATACTACAAATATAGAATACAGTATATAAAAGAATAGTATTAAAATTAATCTGACTTAAATAGAAGAAACTACTATGATAAACAATTACATACAAGAAAAGGGATAATAATATTGTATAAAGAATTGTTCTAAAAGTATTAAATGGTCTACAAATTCGAGATAGATTAATAAAGCCAGTTGTTCCGGTCATAATAACTATTAAAGTACTAGTTAAATCCGCATCAATATTGAATTGATTTCTAAATAATAAAATCATAATAACATTAAAAACGACCGTTAGTGCTGGGGGAATACTCTTACTAACTACTTTTAACATGAAGTTTCCTTTAACGCGGTTATGATTAGGTTCAAGTGCCAAGAAAAATGAGGGAACGCTAATAGTACAAGTAGTAATTAAACTCAATTGAATTGGTAAATAGAAGTATTCACTCTTAGTCAAGATACAAACGCAAACTAAAATTGAAGTAAAGATAGTTTTAATAAGTAGTAAAGAGGCTGATCTTTCAACATTGTTAATTGTTCTTCTGCCTTCGGCCACAACCTCAGGTAGAGAGGCAAAGTTAGAATCAAGTAATACTAATTGGCTTACATTTTTAGCGGCATCAGAACCGCTGGCCATTGCAATAGAACAATCTGCACATTTTAAAGCTAAAACATCGTTAACTCCATCACCCGTCATTGCTACGGTATGTCCTTGGCTCTGCAAAGCTTTAATTAGCATTTTTTTCTGTTCAGGAGTAACTCGCCCAAAAACATCATACTTTTCGACTGCTTCGAAAACATTTTCTTCAGTAATTGTCCTTGCATCTACTCCGTTAACATCGTTTAAACCAGCTCTTCTAGCTATCGATGCTACTGTTTGAAAATTATCACCACTAATAATTTTTACCCGAACTCCTTGTTTTTTAAAATACTCTAAAGTAGCAGGAGCTGTTTGTCTAATTGTATCTTCAATGATAAGAAAGCCTAAAACTTGTTTTTCATTCTTACCCTCTTTAGCTAAAACTAAAGTCCGATAATCACTATATTTTTCTAAAATTTCTTTATAATTTTTAACTTGCTCTTTTAAGACAAACTCTGGTGCTCCTAAATAAAAGGTTCCTTCGTCTTTAAAAGTAGCGGCACTATATTTACGACTTGAAGAAAATTCTACGACATCTATTACTTCCCAAGTCCCTTTTAAAGTATATTTATTTTGAATAGCTTTCATTGTATCATTTACATTTTTAAAAGCATAACATAAGTTACTTATTACTCTTTCGGCATAGTCTTTCTTTACTCCTTTATCAGCAATAAATTCTTTCATACGCATTTCTCCCGAAGTAATTGTTCCAGTTTTATCTAAACAAATAACATCAACTCGGGCCAAGGTTTCAATGCAATATAATTGTTGAACTAAAACATTAAACTTAGCTAGTCTAGCTACACTTACAGCCATAACTGAACTGGTAAGTAAAAGTAGACCCTCCGGTATCATCCCAATTAAAGCACCCACGGTATTAAAAATAGCACTCGTAATATCATTAGTAACTTCCATCTGATTAATTAAAAGCAAAATTCCAACAGGAATAATAGCTATTGATAAAACTTTTAATAAGCCTTCAAAAGAACTCATAATAACGGAATTAGCTTTTTTATCATACTTAGCTTCTTTACTTATTTTAGAAATATAGTTATCAGCGCCAATATGTAAAACTTGGACGGTAGCAAAACCACTGACAATAAAACTTCCTGATAAAAGGGTATCCCCTTTCTTTTTTATTATTGCCTTTGACTCACCAGTAATGAAAGCTTCATTAACTTCAACTGTTCCTTCCCGAATAACGCTATCAACGACAACCTGATTACCTAATTTATATTCTAAAATATCATCTAAAACTATCTCTTCAACACTAAGTTCTACCTCTTTTCCATCGCGAATACCCGCTACTTTTGAGGCCGATAACACCGATAACTTATCAATTATTTTCTTAGAAATAATTTCTTGAGCTGTGCTAATAACGCTATTAGCAATAATAACTCCCATAAACAGACAGTTTTTAATGGCATCAAAGAATTTACCACCTATTATTCCTGCTACTAAGATAGCTCCTCCTAATAAGACATTAAGAAAATTAAAATAAGTACAAAAATTACTGATAATAATTTGTTTTATCGTCTTGGTTGGGGGAACATCTACATAGTTAACTAAATTTTCCTCTATCCTTTTTTGAACTTCTTCAGAAGATAATCCAGTTTTTAAATTAATTTTTTCTCTTTCTTCATTTTCCATAGGCACCACTTCTTTACTATCTTATAATATCAAAATTCAAAAAAACTTACCACCCTTAATTAGTAAAATTGGTAAGTTTTTCTTGAGTTTAAATTAACATTCTCTTTTTTAGGCAACGGACAAAAAAACTATTTAACATTGCCAATATAATAATTCTTTTTGCCTTTACGGATTAAGAATATCTCTCCATCAATAGCCTTGTCTTTAGTAATTTGATATTCTAAATCAGTAATCTTTTGATTATTTAAGGATAAAGCATTACCACTAATTAATTCTCTAGCTTCTCTTTTACTACTAAATATCTTAGCCTCAACCAAAACATCAACAATATTACCCTCTTCAAGACTAACTTGCGGAACGGTATTTAAATTATTAACAATATCATCCTTAGTTAAAGTATTGATTTTGTCTGTAAATAAGGCTTCACTTATTTTTAAAGCTTTTCCATATTCTTCTTTGCCTCGTAAATCGGTAATTATACATTTAGCCAAAGTTTTTTGGGCAAGTCTTAATTCTTTCTTCTCATTATGCTCAAGCATAACGCTTTCAATTTCTTCTTTAGTTAAAAAGGTAAATACTTTCAAATACTCTTCTACTTTAGAATCATCAGTATTAATTAAATATTGATATAAGGCATAACTACTAGTCTTATTTTTATCTAACCACAAGGCATTACCTTCGCTTTTACCAAATTTTTTACCATTAGCATCTAAGATTAAAGGCATAGTAAAACCATACGCTTCTTTACCTAATATTTTTCTAATTAAATCGATACCGGTTGTAATATTTCCCCATTGGTCAGAACCAGCAACTTGCATAGTACAGTTCATTTTTTCATACATATTTAGAAAATCATAACCCTGAATTAACATATAACTAAATTCTGCATAAGTTATACCAGTTTCTAAACGACGATTAATTATATCCTTATTTAACATATAATTAACATTAACATATTTACCAATATCTCTTAAAAAATCTAAAAATTCATAGCCTTTAAACCAGTCATAGTTATTAACTAATTTTACATTACCCCCAAAAATTTCATCAATTTGACTTTGAATCCCTTTAATATTATTATTTAAGGCTTCAATACTAATTATTTCTCTTTCACTAGTTGGTCTTGGATCGCCAATTCTACCTGTGGCCCCCCCACATAAAAGAATAGGTTTATGTCCCATTTTCATTAATCTCTTAGCTGTTACTAATGAAGAATAGTGTCCTAAGTGTAGGGAATCAGCCGTGGGATCGGTTCCCCAGTAAAAAGTTAAGCTTTCGTTATTGATTTTATCTTTAATATCAGCGCCTGCTACATCTTTTACTAAGCCACGCCATTCTAATTCTTCCCAGTTTGTCATTTTTTCCATTACATTATATCTCCTTTATCATCGAATTTAATATTTATTACTTTTCTACTTGCTAAGTAATCGCACATATGTACAAAGTACTGATATCTATCCTTTGGTACTTCTAAAATTTCATTACCATTATAATCGGTATTCCATTTTCCCATATGCGTCTTAACAACATGACTTATTAATTTAACCTCAGCATCGGTTAATTTTGTCTTTTCCTGCATATCTTCGGCATATTTAGCGGCCAAGATTGGATGGTCAAAACGAGTATAATTTTCTTCCGGATTACCTTTTTTCAAACCATCATGAATAAGTAAGCCGGTTATCATAATATCTTTTTCATGTTGCGTAAATAATTTATCATAGGGAGTTATTTGGTATAATTCATAAGCCATTCTAACTGCCACTTTAGTATGTCTAACAAGGCCACCTTCACCACTAGCAAAGTCAGGGTGATATTTTCCTGTCGATGAGGCTGGTATTTTATAAAAATATTCTGGTAGATTATCAAGTAATATCTTTGCACTTTCTCTAATTCGCATATCACTAATATAATTTAATTCTTCTGTAAACATGTAATACCTTCTTTCTCTTTTTTCACAAAAAAATAGCCATAATATAAGGACGAATTATCGCGGTACCACCTTATTTTATGACTAATCATACACTCTTTAATGATAACGGTTTTAACCGATTTAACTCTGGGTTTGTAAGGCCCTTCTTCGTCAACAAGTAAATTCTATCATACTTTTATTTTCTTGTAAATATACTATTAAATAAGTTACTAAAGAAATTTTTTATGCCTTGTAAATTGAAATAAATCTTATATCCTAAAGCTCTAAGGATGGCATAAGCAACTGCTAAAATAACTAATAAGACAATAAATATTGTTCCAATAATATTACTCTTTTTTTGATATCCAGTAACATTAACTAAATAATCGGTATAGTTACCATTTTCAGCCGTAACTCTTATTTTAATCTGACTACCAGTTGTTAAATTAGCGTTACCTTCAATAGTAATTGAAGCATTTGTATCTTCGGGTACACACTCAATTCCAACATCAGTTTCATTCTTCTTAATAGTAATATTATATTCGTTAATATTAGGATTAAAATTAATGGCGTGTCCACTTATAACTAAAGATTTTAACAAACTATTATCCCCAACATCGCCTTCTTTTCTGATAATGTATATTGTATAAACATTTGTTACTGTATTATCACTACTTGTTACCGTAACGGTAAGTTCGTTAGCGCCGACTTCTAAAGATTCGCCACCTTTAATTTCAACTTTATCAGTTTCATTTTGGAGTTCAACTGTAGCAATAACATTTGTTACATCATTAGGAACGCTAACATTGTAATCAAAGACATTACTTTCAAAATCAATTCTACCTTCACTAAGTTTTAAAGAAGACAATAAGGCTTGGGATTTATTGGGAGTTGGTTCTGGTTCTGGATCTGGGGTTGGAGTTGGATCTGGAGTTGGTTCTGGTTCCACATTTGTTGCTTTCTTTCTTGTTACAATCAAACGATAAACACGAACTGAACCAGCTTCACTCCGAACTTTAAGATAAACATTATTCTCTCCTTCGTTTAAGTGAACATTTCTTGGGCCATAACTTCCTACAAAATTTGCTTTACTATTACTTAAAGTTGCCCCCACTGTTAAAATATCAACATCATTTTCAACTTCAACATTATATACAATGGTATTACTATTAAATTTTGGCGATAAAGTTCCACTTGATATAGAAATATCACTTAATGTGTTAACATTACTTTTATTTGATGTGCTACCACCCGTACCACTTGGTTTTGCTCTATTAACTTTGATGGTATAAGTTGATACCATTTCGGTCTTATTAACAAAACCTTTTACTTTTACTTGGACGGTATTTTCTCCATAATTTAAATAAACGGTTCTTGGTTCATAACCATCAACAAATGATGCATCATCATCTAACAATTTACCAAAAACGGTAATAATTGAAGTTGAAGAAGGCACATTAGCTTCGTATTCAAATTTATCTCTAGCAAACTTTACACCATTAGCAAAACTAATATCATACTTATCGGGGTCAAAACTTGATGTATAAGCTCCTGTTGATAAAGTTAAACTAGCTAAGTAACTTGAAGCGTTAATAACATTATTATTATTATTTTTTACACAACGATAATTATAGGTATTTTTACATAATCTTTTTTGCAAACCATAAGGAGTAAAGTCTAATGAACTTAAACGACAAGTAGTAGATATTGGTTCTGTTTGAATTGTATGTAAATAATATCCTGAAGCACAAGTAACTAAATCAACATTTTCAGTCAAATTACTATAAAGACCGGTCGATGACATAATACCGCACATATCAATTGTTCCAGTACCTGTAGCATTACTAACGCCCGTCATATTACAGCTACCACTTTCTTTTGTAAATGTATAACCGGTTGAAGTATTACCATTTGTATCAACGGCCCAAACGGTAAAGGTCCCATTTGGCATACTTAGATATGCATTAGTACTACTTGAAACATATTTAATAGCATTACTAATTGATGTTCCCATCAAATAATAGGAAATATTAAAATCGCCTTTAGTTGCAGTTACATAAACTAAATCGTTATCTTTATTTTCAACCGAATCAATTGTTGGTCCCTTAGCAGCCTGTACACTGGCACACGCTAAAAACAATACCAAACCCCACATCATTTTTAATGTCTTTTTCATCTCACATACTCCCTTGCTCATAATTTAATGATACCATTTTCTCTATATCTATTCAAGAAAAAAAGACATCAATTGACATCTTAATTTTCTAATTTTTCTACAGTTTTCTTTAAGAGAACTACTGTATTACTTCTTAAATCTTCTATAGCTTTATTAACTACGGGTTCTGATACTTCTTTTGCCTTAGCTGCCAACTTATTGACTTCTTTTTTTAATTTATTACCAGCAAGAATAGCATTACTTTTTAACTTAGCACTATCTAGTTCTTCTAAATATACTTTAATATTATTTAAAATACCTAAGCAATCATTTCTTAACGATTCGCTATTCATATTTTTAACATAATCGCCTACTTCATTTAACTTAGCTGCTACTTTTTTACGCATAGTTACACCACGATAAGGCGCTAAAAGAAGTCCCGCTCCTACCCCTAAAAAAGCCCCAAAAATAAAACCTTTAGTTTGTTTCTTCATTCTTATTTTTCCTTTTCTTCTATTCTTTTTTTCTCTTTTTTCTTAAATATTTTTCCAATAATACTACTAGCAGTTTCAACTACTCTATCAGTAATCGAAACAATTTTATCGGTTGTAATATCAATAATAGAAAACAAACTATTTAAGCTACTTACTTTATGTTGAACATCCTCAACTACTCTATCAACTTTATCTAAAGTTTTAATAGCTTTAATCCCTATAATTATTCCTATTATTAAGATTATAATTAATAATACATACACAACAAGTGGCAAAAATACCTGCAAAAATTCTAAAAACATACTTACTTATCCTCTCTACTTTCGTACATTGAATCTATTAAATTAAATAAGTCTTTTTCTAAGGAGTCCTCTTCATCATTTTTAGTTGACTTATCGGTTAACTCTTTTTTTTCTTCGGGTGCTTTTTCTCTTATGTCTTCTTCTATATCTTTTATATCGCCAATATCAATTCTCGTAGTCTTTCCTATTTCTTCATCAGCCTCTAACTCTTTAGAAATATCTTCCATTTTCATTTCATTTTCCCCTGAAAAATCTTTTAAGGGTTCATTTTCTTCAGTATCAATATTTTTTTCTAAAATGCCAAAGGCTTTTTTACGCACATTGTCAACATCCATTATTTTAGGTAAGGTTCCTTCACTTGATGCTCTAGGCAAAATATCTTCTTTACGATAATTCTTATCTAAAACTCCATAAACTGGGGAAATTACTGGGGATGGCGTAAATTTTTTAACTGGTTCTTTACTAGCTAATGGTTTATTGTAAATATTTTGACGATACTCACTAGTATCTTTTGGTGTTTCACTAAGTTTTACTTCTTTTGACCTTACTTCTTCTTTTATTTCTTTACTACCACTGGTATTAGTAGTACCATATCTTAGTTCTTCATACCGACGATATCCAGCATTAAGATTTTCTCTTTCTTTTTTGGCTTCTAAGCGTCTTTTTTCTTCTTCTTTTTCTTTTTCTTCTCTAGCTTTTCTATCGCGTTCTAACAAACGATTTTTATTAATGGCTGCTATCCTATCAAATTCTTCTTCATCAAAAGATTGAAATACACTTGGCTCTTTTTTAGGTTCTACTGTTTCTTTAGAGGGAGCACTACTTTGAGAATTAAATCGCACTTCTTCTTTTTTTACTTCTTCCCTTTTTGGTTGCTCTTCTTCTACCACTGTCTCATCATCATCTTCAAATAAGACATTTTTTAACTTATCAAAAAAACTCATATCTGTTGCACTCCTTCTAATTTACTAAGTCTGGGTCATTTGGTACATCTTTATCTTCATAAACATCTTCTTCGGATACTTTCAAGAAGTTTGACTCATTTTTCTTAGTTTCGAAAATATTAAATTCAATTTCTTTCGCCGTTAAAACATTTTCTCCAACAATACTTTCTAAAATATTATTGTTATATTTAACACTACTTAAAACAACCATAGCATTAGTTATTGCACTCTTAATATTTTCTTCATCTACTATCACTTCTATTTTAGCATAATTATACATAATTTCAAGTAAATACTTACCGTTCTTCCACTTATTTATCTCGATATAACCATACTTATCTTCATAATTTATTTTCTTAGAATAAACAGCCTTAGTATCCTCATTATATCCTTCAATAACCCTATTATAATAACTTACAACATCAACATAAAAATAATACTTGTAATTATCATCAGCCAATGTCTCATTATAATCTAAAGTACTTAGGATATCCATATTCGTTGGTGTATAATATTTATAACCAGTACGATAAGTATTTTCCATTTTATAATTACTAGCAACCACACTATTTATTAATTCATCATAATTTTTATCATTAATTTTACTACAACCACATAAAAGTAGAACTGTAGCAAGCATACATAAAACTCTTTTCATATCGTCTCCATAGTCTCATTATACCAGATTATCTAGCATTTTAAAAGTTTACTTTGTTGCTTTTAAATAATTAATCTTAACGCCTTGATTTTTAAACTTTCTTTCGTACTCTGTTTCTTCATAAAATTTATCTGTACTCCATAAGTCTAAAGACATATCTTCTATCTTATAGCCATAATTTGTTAAGGAAATAATACTACTTTCAAAAAGATTAGTATTATCCGTTTTTTGAAAAATTACACATTTATTTTTAAAGATATCATCATAAATACGCAAGAAAATACTACTCGTTAAGCGTCTTTTACTATGACGATACTTGGGCCATGGATCGGAAAAATTTAAATAAATGATACTAATTTCTTTATCAAAAATATTATTTAAATTTAAGGCATCGCCATTTATAATTCTTAAATTAGGTAATCTTAAATTTTCTAACTTGTTTAAGGCTCTAGCAACAATCGAAGTATACTTTTCTAAACCAATAAAGTTAATATGAGGATTATTAATAGCTTTACTTATAATAAAATCGCCTTTGCCCATACCTATTTCTAGGTGGATCTCATTACTATTACCAAAAAGTTCTTGGAAATGGCCTTTATATTTTTCGGGATTTTCAATTATATATTTATTATCTTTAATTATTTCTTCGGCATTTTTAATATTTCTAATGCGCATATTATCACTACTTTCTAAACTCTACATAAAATGTATTAGGAGGTTTTTATATGTTAAAATCAAGAAATTCTTTCTTTTCGGAATCCAATATGAATTCCATAAATTATGTTAATCCTAATCCTAGTAATATGAATTATATGATGCCAAATGTCCAAACGCAAAGCGCCTCAAACTCTTTTTACCAAGGACCTGCCGTAATGCCAGAATATCAAACTTTCCCAAATTATCCGACACAAGCAAATACTAACCAGCAAGTTAATGACTATGATAATCGTCTAGCAAAACTTGAACGCAGTATCAATCGTTTGGACGCTAGGATTACTAAATTAGAAAACAAAGCCCAAATGACTACTGATGAAATTACAAACAATCTTTATATGGTCTAAGTCATTTAAAAAAATTCTAAATTTTATTTTCTTATATCCTAATTTTTAATATTTTAAACTTAAGCCTCTCGTTTAAGTTTTTTTGTTATCTTACTTAATAGGTTTTTACCTAATACTTCCTCAAGTAAACCCATTTTATAAGAAATACCCCCATAAATTACTACCCCAATTACAGCATAAAAAATAATAATTAGAATAGCTTTTAATCTACTAGTTGCACTAAAGGAAATTACACTTTTTAAAGCAAAGATAACGATAAACATCACTAAAGAAGGCACTAAGATTTTACCCATTGTTTTTAATGAATCTTTATAATTAATCTGTTTTTCTTCTTTCTTTATGGTCCTTAAATTAATAAACACGGATAGCATATAACCAATAATACTTGATACTAACGGACCAATATAAGCAGGAAGACCCACAAAGTTTAATAAATACATAAAAGGTATATCAAAGATAGCATTACTTAAAAGGCCACAAATGGTTGCAATATAAACGGTT
The DNA here is from genome assembly GCA_934096595.1 of uncultured Bacilli bacterium. Lineage (GTDB taxonomy): Bacteria > Bacillota_I > Bacilli_A > RF39 > UBA660 > CAG-605. The sequence goes on from CAKOMH010000007.1 coordinate 12,465, forward strand.
TTATATTTATTTAAAGATTGCATAATACTTGAAGTTATCATATAAAAATTTAGAGTAACGGCAACAAAAACAGAAACGCTTAAAATAGTAGCTCCTATCTTACTAGCCCCATAAAATACTTGCCATACTTCACTAGATAATAAGGATAAGCCAATCGCCATTGGTAGCGATACAAAGGCAATAATTTTAAAGGCGGCATTAATTTTGTTATTAACATCATCCCATTTTTTTAAGGTATAAGCATGAACGATAGAAGGAATAAGACTAATGGTCATTCCCATGGCAATACTGATAACTATCATATTAATTTTTCCCGCCCAAGTTGAAATAGACGAAGAAATAAATTCAATATCACTTGTGGCATACCCCATTAATTCTAGACCTCTTAAGACTAAAATCATATCAACAAAACTGTATAAAGAAGACACTGAATTAATAATAACATAAGGAATAGCATAGCTTGCTAACTTCCTTGTAATTTCTTTATTCGTTATCTTATCTTTTTTCTTCGCCTCAACGAGTCCTAGTTCTTTTTTATTTTTATTCATTTTATTTTTAACATAAAAGTAGCTTACCAGTCCGCCTAAAAAAGCCCCGCTTAAAGCAACCATAACCCCAACAACATAGCTTAAATGAAATACTTTAATAGCTAAGAAACTACCAGCAATAATAACTAAAATACGCACAACTTGTTCTAAAACATTACTAATACTAGAGATATTAATAACATTATGTCCTTGTAAATACCCCTTAGCAACACTTAAATAAGGAATAACTAGAATGGCTAAAGACACAGTTCTAATAACGGCTGTTACGGCTTCTTTGGTATTACCGCCTGTTAAATCCCCTATAATAAAGGAAGCAATTGGATATGCAAAGAAAAACAAAATAATAAAGATAGCAACTGAAAGGAAACGCATAATTTTAATAGCTATCTCATAAGCTCTTTTTTTAGCATCATACATTTTTAAAGTATGAAATTCATTAGTGATTTTAGAAATAGCTATTGGTAAACCTACCGTTGAAATATCTAAAAAAATATTATAGATATTATAAGCATAACTATATAAGGCTGCTCCGGTTGTCCCTACTATCGCATAAAAAGGAATTACATAAAGCATTCCCATTATTTTTACTAGCACTATCGCTAAAGTTGCTATGAATGTTCCTTCTATAAATGAACTTTTCTTCAAAGTCGACCACTTCCTTAACATGTATAAACCACCATTGCTGAATAACAATAAATTTGTTCTTCTCCAAACATAGCAGTTGCAACTGAATACTTGATATCAATTATATCATAAGTCCCAGAATCAAGAAACATATTAATTTCACTTTCTAAATCTTTTTCATGTTCACAGTCAAATACTTTAACTTTCATCTTAAGTATCACCCAACTTTATAATACTTCTTCTTATTTGGATATTTTGTCAGATTATGGCGATTCTTAAAAATTTTGTCTTCTTTTATAAGTTTTTAAATTGATTACTTAATAAGTTTTACTCTTATGCCTATTTAGTATTAAAAAAAATTAGAATAATTAAATCCTAACTTTTAATCAGTTCTATCGACTTACTAACTTTTATAACCTTACTTAATCTTTTTAAAACCACTACTAACACTAAGATTATAACTAACCCTACTTCTAAATAATTATTTATCGATAAAAGATTTAAATTATCTAATTTTAAATAATTACTTAAGCTCGCAAAACTTCCAAATTTAAGGATACTATTAGCTAAAATAATACTTAAAATATAAACAAAAAAGTAAAATAACCCATAAAACCTTAATATTATTTTCATTATATTTTTAAGTTTATAACCAATTAATTTATATAAAGCTATATCTTTTTTTATATCATATAACATATTTAGAGAAAAAATACTTATTAAAATTATAATTAATATCATGATAACGCTAAATAAAATAAGCAAAATATTTCTTATATGGATATAATTATCCATATTATTGGCAAGAATAATACTTTTTGAAAGGCAACTACTATTTTGAGTGGCAAACGCTTCTAAATCTTCTCTTGTTTTAAATATAATATTATCTTCTTCTATCTTATCGATTTTATCTTGATATAAACTTAAAGTTTCCTCTATATTACACTCATCATTAAAGTTAACCATTATAGTACGATATTCAGTTTTTTTTAATTCTTTAATAACTGATAATTTATAACATTTATAAATATCTAAAAGCATTAGACTTAAAGAAAAAAGAATTAAAAAGATAAAGAAATACTTCCAAATATTTTTATTATACAAACTCTTTAAATAAATCATTTTAGAACACCATCATCTAAATAATAAACTTTGTTGGCATATTCTTTTATTAGTTCGTTATGACTAACAACAATAACTATTTTATCTTGTTTACTTATTTCTTTTAAAAGTTTAAAAATAGTAAGCTCCGAAGTCTTATCTAAATTACCAGTCGGTTCATCGGCAATTATTATTTTCGGATTATTAATCAAGCTTCTAGCAACAGCAACTCTTTGGGCCTCACCTCCTGATAACTCTTTAGGCTTATGATTAAGACGATTTTCTAAGCCAACTAACTCTAAAAGTTTAATTGCCTTTTTTCTTCTTTCATCTTTAGTCATTTCTTTATTTATTAAACTAGGTAAGATAACATTTTCTAAAGCTGTTAAATTATTATTAAGATAAAATTTTTGAAAGACGAAGCCAATATTTTGCCCAATTATTTCTTGGACTTTATCTTCTTTTAAATTAGTAACATCTTTATTATCAAGATAAATATGTCCACTGGTAGGACTATCTAAAAGGCCTAAGATATGAACTAAAGTAGATTTACCAGAACCACTCCTTCCCATGATAGCATACATTTTACCTTCTTGAAATTCTACACTTACATTATTTAAAGCCATAACACTTTCTTTTCCTAATTTATATTCTTTATAAATATTTTCTAATCTTATCATTCTTCTAGCTCCTTTAAAACTTTTCCTCTTTTACTTAAAAACCTTAAATATATATCTAATATTACTTTTAAAGCTATTAAAAGTCCTACTAAAAAGATAAAACTAAAATAAAAATCTAATCTTATAGTAAATATTCTACTAACGGCTCCTTTATCTAAAATTAAAACAGCCACAGTTTTTAAAATTATACTTAGTATAAGCATACATAAAAAACTTATTACACTAAGAATAGTATATTGAAAGAAAAATATCTTACTTACTTCTTTATTCTTAAAACCAATCATTTTATATAAAGCAATAGTAGCCATATCATTTCTAATAGTTCTTGTTATAAAAATAAGCATAATAATTACAAAACCACCAGTCAAAATAATAATCATAATTTTAACAATTAAACACATATTATTTAAATATTCTCTATCATATTCATAAACTATTTTTGCATTATAACCTTTATCTTTTAATATATTTAAAACTGCATTTCTAACTTTATAATTATCAACTAAAACAATTAAATCTTCTTTATCTTCATATCCCATATACTGATAATATTTACTCTTAGTATCAGCACTTTCATAACTAAGTTTATTCATATTATTAAGTTTTTCAAAAGTATTTTGATTAGTATAACAAACATCATAACCCATCAAATTACTCTTTTGATTATAAAGACCAACTAATTTTAAAGAATAATCTTTTTCTTCTAAAGTATGATGGTTAAAATCATCAGTTAAGAGCATTTTTTCTGTATGAAATTTAAAATCTGTATCTAAATACTTTCTCATATCATAAAGTTCACTACTACTTTTATTATCATAATAACCAGCATAAAAGTTATCTGAGCATATCATTTCATCATCGTTTAATATTTTTCGTCCCTTTATTACTTCTACATTAATACTTGGATACAATCCATACAATGTAATTGTTCCCTTAATATCTTTATCATTAGTAATATCAAAACTTTCTTTTGTATCACTATTACTTAAAAATACATGGCTAATATGAGAAATATTTAAGTTTTCTATTTCTTCTTTAACTTTTTTAGTTTCATTTATACTTGTCTCAACATTAATAAATCTCTCTGTTATATCATTATTTATATAATTATCAACAAAGCTTATTAAAGTATTTCTTACTGTAAATAAAACATTAAATATTAAGAAAAACAAGCATAAAATAATAAACCATAAAACATTACTTTTAATACTTTTTAAATTGTTTAAACTTAAAAATAATATATCTTTTAATTTCATAAACTCATACTTATCCTAACTAAGTTCATTATAGAAAAAAATTATTATGATAGCAAGAAAAAATATAGACTATCATAAATCTATATCTTACTTATTAAGAAACTCTATACGCATTAGATATGGTTCCATCACCTAGTTTTAAAGAGTTAGGTTTTAGATTAATAACTGGTTTAACACCTAATTTTTCTAATATAGAAGTACTCATATTAGTATCTGAATCCTTACTTAAACTTCCCATCGCAACATAATCACCTGTAGCATTACCTATGCTTCCAACCCAATGAGGTGATATTGTCCAATAAGCTATGCCAGTATAAAAATATAATTTTTTAATATTTTCTAGTTCACGCTCACCCCAACCACCTGCTAAAAGTAGCTCATCTTTAGATATTAACCCAATTGCATAAGACAAATCTCCATTACCATGTATCTTATCAGAAACCGTAAAACTATCATTTTTATTTGTACAAAATAAATAATTATAGGCATTATAAGTATCATTACCATATATAGCAAAAGCCCAACGATAATAAGTTGAATTATTACTATAACCCAATTTAGTATTTATGTATTCTGAACTAGAATATCCATGAATAGTTCTATCGTTGCAAAAAATATTGTCAGCAATAAAGTCATTTTGATTTTCCAAGTTTTTTATATACCAATCATCAAGATAACTTTTTATGGTCGAAGAATTAATATTTTTATGTGTTTCTTCATATGTCGATGAGTTTGGTGTTCCATACATATAACCAACATAGGCATTATCACCAGATTTGTCATTGAATGTGCTATACCCAATTATTTTATCCTCGGTTGATTCGCTATTCTCATGTGCCATTGTCCCATCGTATATCATTCTTATTGAACCGTCCCCATTAATTCTCATTATGCGCCAGTAATATCCTGCAAAATAAACATAATTATTCTGAACTGGTCCTCGATAATAATATGAAGTTCCATAGTCATCTGGAATACTGCAAATTAATGCATTCTCAGTTTCAGGACCACTTAGCTTAGTTTTCCCAGTATCATCTACAACAGGACATTTCCCAGTAGTATCAAGATTTGCCTTAATTGAATTAAAGATATCATCTTTCGTAAAATAAACATTACATTTAGCCTTCTTTTTGACATTTGTTAATAGTAACCCCCAACTTTTATAATCCCAAGTAGCATTTGCCTCATTATCACAGACTATTTTTTCAACAATATAACCATCATCTTTACTTGGTATATTACTTGCATATTCACCATCTATATAAGCTCCAATTAAACTAGAATTATTACTATTGTTAGTATTTATAAAACAACCAATAAATATTATTATAGTTAAAACAATTATTATTCTTTTTCTCATACCCCATAATCTCCATTCCAAAGCTTTACAAAAATTGACACATTTCTTAGAGTTTAAAGCTCTATGAAAAGTCCCGTAATTACGGGCTTTAAAGCAGTTTTGACCAGAAATTTGACCAGAATAATTTATAGTCAAAATATCTACTTTACACAAGCAAAGCTAGATAAATACTAGAAAGTTTACATATTTTTTTGACTAAAAAACTGACTATGAATTATTTTAAAGAGTAACTATTTGGTATGGAAAAAGACCAAAGTTTGTGATATAGTTAACATATAAATTAAAAATAAAGTACGAAAATACGCTTTCATAGAGCTTTAAACTCTATGAAAATTTTTATTTTAAGAAAAAGTCATTTAATCAAGTACTAAAAGGTCCAATAAAAAGCAAAAAATATAGACCGTTATAAATCTATATCTTACTTTATCAAGAAATCCTATACACATTAGAAATAGTTCCATCACCTATTGTTAATGAGCCAGCCTTTAAATTAATAACAGGTTTAACACCGCGTATGCCTTTTACACCATTAGCAATGTGTGCACTTCCATCATACGATAAATATCTCATAATAGCATCGGTTCCATCAAAAGTGTATGGTGTCATAGTCCAATAATTATTTCCAATGTACAGATAAAATTTAGTATTTTTTATGGCATATCCACCAGCAAGTAATACCTCATCTTCGTTTATAAGGCCAATTGGATATGATAAAGATTTACTGTAAGAAGACACTGCCAAACTATCAATAATGTTTTTGCAAAATAATATCATAGCGTCATTATCATAAGTTTTATAGCCATTCCATGAGCCATAATACCATCTATATGTAGTCTTGTTTTCACCATATCCAAAATTAGTATATGTTGAATCTACTTTTCCAGTAGCTATCGTTCTATCATTACAGAAAAGATTATCTGCCAAATATCGTTCAGAATCGTTATTCTTAATATTATTCTCATACCAGTTATCAATATATTTTTTGATTGTTGAATCATGGATATTTTCGCGCGTTTTTTCATATGTTGATGAGCCTGCGGTTCCATACATATAACCTACATAAGCATTATCATCATATTTTTCATTAAAAGTACTGTCGCCAATTTTTCTATCAGCACTTGCTTCCCCATTTTCATGAGCCGTCGTTCCATCATATATCATTCTTATAGAACCATCGCCATTAATACGAATTATACGCCAGTAAAGGTTAGCAAAATAGACATAGTTATTCTGGACATTACCTCTAAAATAATAAGAAGTTCCATAGTTATCTGGGGCCATACATAATAGTGAATTTTCTGATTCAGCACTAGTTACATTAACCGAACCATCTTTATTTACAGTTGGACATTTGCCAGTAGTATCAACTAAAGTTATAGTATCTGCTAACTTTATACCCTTTTTAAAATAAACATTACATTTTGATTTCTTAGTCATATTTTTAATTAATAATCCCCAGTCATCATAATTCCATTCACCTACTGCCTCATTATCACAGACTATTTTTTCTACAACATAACCATCATCTTTACTAGGTATATTACTTGTATATTCACCATCTATATAAGTACCAATTAAATTAGAATTATCATTTTTTAAATTTAAAAACCAAATATTACCTATTACCAAAACTATTAAGCAAAATAAAAAACACCTTTTCTTTAACATACTCATTTTTAACCTTCTATCTAAAATTATTACACTATATTTTAATTTTTAAATTAAGTCCCACAAATTGTGTAACTTACTAAATGTACTACATTTTTATAAAATTCTTATAGAAGGAGAAATACCATGCAAGAATTTTGCCTACCCAATTTAGAAGATGAGAAATCAACTTTAAAAACTATTAGAATAAAATTATCTACCCTAAAGAAAATAGAAGAATTATCTAAAACTACTAATATTTCTGTTAATAGATTACTTAATGAATGTATAGAATATGCTCTTAAAAATTTAAAGAAAGAAGACTTAAATAAAAAGTAAGGCTTCTTTTTTTAAACAAATAATAAAAAATACTTGCTTATTCAATAAAACTAGCGTAGTATATCCTATATCTTATAAACATAATAAGTCATAATAGTTATTTTCCTTATTATATATAGGCTTAAAAACAATAAAAAAAGAACTACTCTTCTTGTTTATTTAAAACGAAAAGTAATCCTATATAAATACTAACATTTGGCATATTTAAAACATGACCAGTAACTAAGGATATCATAATACTTAAAATAAAAGTAAATAAGTATACACCTTTTAATTTAGTACCTTTAATATTTTTAAAACATAAATAACCATATATTAGAATACCAATAATACCAATGGAAAAGAAAATATCAAAAATATCTATTTCTATTCCTTTAAAGGTATTTACATAGCTTTTACCTAGTCCCATTAGTATACTAACTAGTGGACTATTTAAATATAAATTATTAACCTTATTTAATATTTCTAATCGACCACTAAAGACTAACTTATCTAGGCCATTTAAACTAAAGATATTACTTAAATTAAAGCCATAATAGTTTATCGCCCTGATTATATTTTTAGTAACAGCCATTTTAGGTAATATTAATATAACTCCAATAACTAATAAAACTAAGAAAGTCCAAATAAGATACTTGTTCTTACTATCTAGCTTTTTATAAACGGGGCGTAAATATTTAATAAGAAAATAAATACTAACAATAATACTTCCTAAAATTAAAGTTTTAGTGCCTACTAAATAAATACATAAAAGTAGTTCGATAAAAGTTAAGCTAATTAAAAAGTAACTTTTTTTTCTAACTAGATACTCTATTACTAAAGGTAACATAATAACTAAGATATTACTTATCTCATTACCCCCATAAAACAACCCATAAAAGCCATTCTTACCTTCATAAAAATTATTAGCATAATTACCATATTTAAAAAGATAAGAAATTATAATTAAGTTTAAATAAATTAAATAAGTTATCATAATTATTTTCAAATTAAAATACTTCTTATCAATATCCGCTTTATTCATAAAAATAATTATAACCGGTAGATAAAAAATCGTTAAAAGGGTATTTAAACTACTACTTAGACCATTGTTTAGCCAAAATACTTGACAACCTAAATAAATTAGAAAATAAATAAGTAAAAACCATATGTTCTTTCTTTTATCTTTATCAAGTAAAAGATATAAAATTATTAAAGTAAAAGTAATAGTTCTAAAAAGACTAGAAATACTAAGAAAATTAAAATTATATCTTATTTGTAAATAAGTTAAAGTATCCATTATGGGTTGTAAAATAACAAATACCATTAAAAAGATGGCAATAATTTTAGACAATTTCATAGTCATTTTATTATTAGACTTTACCCCTAAATTTCTTTTATTTTTTTCCTTTTGAGGCTTATTAGTTTTCTTTATTTTGTTTTTCATCTAATAACTGCTCCCAAGTTTTAATTACTGCTTCTTTAGTATATTTTTTAGCCGAAGTATAAGCATTTTTACCCATATTTTTTAATTTAGCATTATCATTTAATAGTTCAATAATTTTATCAGCCATTTCATATTCATTACGATTATTAATTAAATAACCATTATAACCATCTTGAATTAACTCTCTTGCTCCTTCAGCTGAAGAAAATGCCACCACAGGCAAGCCATGGCTCATGGCCTCTAACATAACAAGTCCAAAGGATTCCGAATGACTTGTCATAATATAAAGACAAGAATTATCATATAACTTATCAATATCATCTTGGAATAAATATCCTGTCATTTTAACTTTACTAGCTAAATCATTTTTAACTATTGTCTCAAAAAGGCTATTCTTTTCTTTACCATCACCAACTAAAGTTAAAGAAGTACCTTGGGTCTTTAAATTAACCAATTTATAAACTTTAATTAAATCAGCAAAACCTTTAACAGCTTCTAATCTACCAACAGCAATTAAATTTCTATTATCATACTTAGTGGTCGTCTTACTAACATCATCAATATAATTGGGAATATATCTAACTTGACACTTTAGATTATTCTTAAGAAATTCATTTCTATAAAACTCTTGCAGCTCTTTATTAACCAGCACAACATCATCTAAATACTTACAGGAGTTAATAAATTCCTTAATTTCTTTTTTAGTATGATTATTATAATTATGTTCCCAGCCAATGGCTCTAACACCATCGTTTTTATATTCACCAAGAAGCTTATTAAAATATACTTTACTGCTAATAATAATATCACTATCACAAGCATCTATCGCATCAATAGTTTTTTTCTTTTTTAGATTTAAAACATTTAAGGCATAACCAAAGTCTTTAATTAAACTAAATACTTTTAAATGTTTTAAATCATAGCGAATATCATCTCTGTTAGGCAAAACATTCGTTAGATAACGAACATTAACCCTTTCATCAATCTCAAAAGCAGGCTCATCATAAAGTTTATAAACAGATAATATTTCTACCTTATATTTATCAACTAAACTATTAGCTAAATTTGTAATACACCTTTCGGCACCACCATATCCTAAATGTAAGGATAAAATTGTTACTTTTTGCATACCATCACCTATTTAAAATTATACTTGAAATTAAAGATAAGTAAAGAAAAAAAATAGAACTCCTAAATCGGGTTCTATCTAAATCTTACTTAATATTATTAAAAACATCTTGATTTTATTTACTTTAAATCTTTTACTTCAAAAAGAAGCATACCTAAAGAATTAATTAAAATTATAAAGAATAAAGAACCCAAGCCCATAATTTTATAATTAATTATCTTTTCATAATCATCTAAAAGCAAGCTTAACTGCATACTGGGAACCATTTCTAGCATTAATCTAATTTCTTTACTTTGTAACAATTTGGAATCCCAAAAGCTAGCCCATGCTATCATGGAGCCAAACATTAAAAAGCCATAACTTATTAAGTTTGCTAATAAAGAACCTGCTTTACTTATAAATAACATAGACCCCAAAACAAATAAAGAAACAAATGCTAAAGTTGCTAAATAACCATCAAATATCAAATATCTAAAAATAACTTTATCTAACTCAATTGTCCCTTCATAATAATGTAAACTATATCTAATTGCTAAATAATAAATGACAAAATACAAGGTTACCGCTAAAAAAGAAATTAATAAATTGGATAAATAAATATCTCTTCGCTTTTTACCAATAATTATCTTATTACGAATTGTTCCTTCTTCATAATCACTACCCATAAAAAAGCTAATAAAGAAAATGATAAATAATATAACAGCAATTGGAACTCCTAAAAGAAGACTACTACCATCAATTCTTTCACATATTCCTTGAAAACAAGCATAATTTCTAACATTAATAAAACCATAAAGGGCTAAAATAACCAGACCAATATAAAATGTTTTATCCTTTAGAAAACGCTTTAAATCTGTTAAAAGTAAATTAAGCATTTTTATCACCTACTTTTCCTAAAAAATAATCTTCTAAAGACTCTTCTCTACTTGTAATATCTAAAACTTGACATTTAAGCTTATCTAAATAAACAACCATTTTATTAATATTTAATGGACTACTAACTAGAAAAGTATTATCTTTTAAATGATACTTAATCTTTTCTTGTTTAAAATAATCTTGTAAAACTTTATTTTTATTAACTTTGATTAAAGTCGTCTTTTCTAGTTTTTGCATTAATTCTTTTTTACTAATTGCTTCAATTAAATGACCTTTTTCAATAATGCCATAATCTGTAGCTATCTTGGATAACTCATCCAAATAATGGCTGGAAATTATAAAAGTAATTTTTAGTTCTTTATTTAATTTTAAAATAACATTTCTAATATCATTAATTCCAACGGGATCTAAACCGTTAGTTGGTTCATCTAAAATTAATATTTTAGCATCATTTATTAAAGTCATAGCTATTCCTAAACGCTCACGCATACCCAAAGAATAGTTTTTTACTTTTTTACTATTGTTTTCTAAATTAACTAGTTTTAGGAGTTCTAATATTTTATTTTTATCCTTGTTACCACATAAAGTTGCTTGTAAAACCATATTCTCATAAGCGGTTTTCTCTAAATATAAAGAACAAGTTTCAACAATTGCTCCTAATTTTTTGCGAACTTTATAAATTTCTTGGTTCTCATTATCAATCCCATAAATAGTAAAACCACCTTTACTAGGTAATTGCAAGCCGCATAAAACTCTAATTAAAGTCGTCTTTCCTGCTCCATTTCGACCAATAAGTCCATAAATACTTCCTTCAGGCACCTTTAAACTTAAATTATCTAAAGCTAAAACATGACCATATTTCTTATCTAAATTATTAACTTCAATGACATAATTATCTTTCTTCATAACATCACTATCCTATAGTTAAATTATATAGTAAGTTTTACTTCTAGTAAAGAAATAATTTAATTATAAAATATCATAAAAAACAATCTTTATAAAATATACTTTTTAGGGTGTGGAGGGTGGGAAGAAATAATAATTATTATAAACAAGAAAAAAAGCAGTATTTTAAATACCACTCTATAAATAAGAATCAATAATTCCCATAACTTTATCTTTACCTTCTTTAGTAACCGAAGAAAAATAAATTATATTATCCGTATCTTGTAAATCAAAGATACTATGCAAAACTTTTTCAATTTTAGCTCGTTTAGACTGAGAAACTTTATCGTATTTGGTTGCAACTATGGTTACTTCTTTATGATAATATTTTAAAAAGTTATACATTAGTAAGTCATCTTCCATAGGTTTGTTACGATAATCAATAATTAAAAACACTCTTTTTAGAGAATCTCTATTCATTAAATATTCTTCAATCATTAAACCGAACTTGGCCTGCGTTTGCTTATCAACCGATGCATAACCATAACCCGGAACATCAACTAAATAAAAAGATTCATTAACATTATAAAAATTTAAAGTTTGAGTTTTACCCGGTTTACTAGAAGTATGAGCAAAATTTTTACGATTAATCAATGTATTAATAAAACTACTCTTTCCTACATTACTACGCCCTACCAGTAAAAATTCTGGCAATTTTTCTGTCGGATATTGTGATTCGCGAACCGCTAAACTTTTCAAAGTTACGGAATTAATTTTCATAAATAAACACCTCGTAGTTGTAATTATAATATATTTAATTAATTTTTGCAAATTCCACCAAATGAAAACTCCTTGCTATTAAAGAAAATTTTTTCTGTTACCTTATAAACACATTTTAGTTATTTCTAAAAAAAGCTATCTATTTACGATAAAATTTTTAACCATTTTAAAAGAAGGTTACCCTTCTTACATCATACCACATTTATTATCATAAACATTGCAACAAGTATCTTCTTCACAACAAGTATACATTGGTACATAAGTATGATGAATAATATGATGGTTCATAATTTTAGTATTTACAGGAACAATATGTTTTACTTCGTGATGAATCTCACGATGACAACATCTTTCTTGAGGACATTCATAGACAGGTACCATATTACAATCATTTATCCCCATATTCATACATTCTGGATTAATAGAATCCATCCCCATTTTATTGGTACTCATTTTATCCATTGGTGCTGCTCCCATATCAAAACAACGGTTTCTTATCATAAAAAACAATCCTTTCTAATGTAGTGTATGATTATTTTTTTCTTCCTACTGGATAATTGTCCCGTTTTTAGGATAATCTTTGGGGGCTATAGAAATTTTAAAAAAAAGAAGATGGTGTTCTTCTTTTAAAATGGCATCTTAAAGTTACCACTAGCCATTTGTTTCATCATTTTTTGCATGGTTTCAAATTGCTTTAATAAGCGATTTACTTCTTCAACGCTTCTTCCTGAGCCTTCAGCAATACGGCGTTTTCTTGAAGCTTTTAATACTTCAGGATGTTTTCTTTCATATTTTGTCATTGATAAAACAATTGCCTCTACATGAGCCATGTCTTTAGGATCAATATTGATATTATTTAAGCCAATCTGCCTTGCTTGAGGAAGCAATTTCAAAAATTTATCTAAAGGTCCTAACTTCTTGATTTGTTTTAAATTTTTCAAGAAATCTTCTAAATCATATTCACCCTTCTTCATTTTAGCAGCTTGTTCTTCAACCTCATCAGCATCAATTACAGACTCCACTTTTTCGGCAATAGCCATAATATCGCCCATATCTAAAATACGCTCCGCCATTCGTTCAGGGTCGAAAGTCATTAATCCATCTAATTTTTCACTATCACCAATAAATTTAATTGGTACATGTGTTAAATGTCTTACGGATAAAGCCACCCCACCTTTGGTATTGCCGTCCATTTTTGTTAAGATACAACCAGTTAAATTTAGTTTATCGTTAAAACCATTAATAACATTAATTGCATCTTGACCCATCATGGCATCAATTACTAAGATTTCTTCATCAGGATGGGCTAAATCTTCAACATCTTTTAACTCTTCCATTAAAGTATCATCAATATGTAGTCGTCCCGCGGTATCGATAATAACATAGTCATTACCATTTTCTTTAGCAAATGTTAAAGCATCTTGAACAATTTCGGGAACTTTTTTATTATCTTCACTAAATACGGGAATATTTAATTCTTTGCCAACTGTTTTTAACTGGTCAATGGCTGCTGGTCTATAGATATCGCAAGCTACAAGTAAAGGTTTTTTAGCTTCTTTTTTTCTTAAGTAGTTAGCAAGTTTACCACTGGTAGTTGTTTTACCACTGCCTTGAAGACCAACAAGCATTAAAATTGTGGGATTACCTGTAACACATAGGGGCGCTACTTCTCCTCCTAAAAGTTCAACTACTTCATCCTTAACAATCTTAATAAATAACTCATCAGGTTTTAAAGATTTATCTACTTCTTGACCTAAGGCTTTCTCTTTAACATTATTAATAAATTCTTTTACTACTGTATAGTTAACATCGGCTTCTAATAGAGCCATTCTAATTTCTCTTACAGCATCATTTATATTTTCTTCTGTAATACGACCCATGCCTTTTATATTTCTTATGGCATTTGTAAGTCTATCACCCATATATTCAAACATTTTCTTATCACCTAATTAATTGTATCAAATATCGAAAAAAATGTCTTTATTTTCTCCCTATTTCTCGCAAAAAAATGACTATTTCTAGCCACTTTATGCTGTTTTTTTAAATTTTTTTCTTAATTCGTTGTTTTTTTATTAATTTTGCCAATATTTTTTAATAACAAAAAGGATTTTTTCAATTATAATCTTTATTTACTCGCTAGTTTATATGGATTATCCAAAGTTCCGTTACCACTCACAATGACATTTTTATCTAGGGATATTACGGGTTTTAGTCCTAAATTAGAAGTAACTTTACTATCAGCAACCAATTTACCTTCAGTAGTAACAGCAAAATTATCGACAACATTATAATTATAAACAACTTGACTACCACTAAGAGTATAAAAACCTACAGTATCATTTTTATTATTTAAATAATAATTTTCAAAAGTTGTATTACTAGAAGAACCACTGTATCTTACCTCATCAACATTTATAAGGCCAACCTTGTTTTCTTCTACTTCTCCACCACATTTTAAACTAGGGTTATTATCATTTAAAATTCTTTGATATGAATTAAAAAATTTACCATCAATAGTCTCTAAGTAATAAGCATTTTCATTACAAAATTTACTATTAACTACATAGGAATCAATATTACTTAAATTAGAATTATACCAACTATTTAATTTTTCTATAGCTGTACTTTTACTTAAAATAACATTGTTACCATAATCCTTATTATCAATTTTACTACGAAAAGCACTAGTTATAACATTATTATCCGCTATTAGACGAATGGTACCATCACCATTTATTCTTAAAATACGAAACAAAATATTATTTAAAGAAACATAATTATTATCAACATTACCTCTAAAAACATAAGATAAGCCCTCATCATCTTCACTTACAAATAATCCACTATCTGTAAAATTATTTAGATAATCACTTTCAGTCTTTTTATTTACTTCATTCGTCTCTAAAATAAGGTCTTTAAATGTTTTTTGTTCTTTTTTTCTAATTTCCTTATAAGTCATGATATTGGCACTCATTCCATAGTTATCATCATCACCTAAATTAGTAATCACTATATCATAAGTAAGAGTTTCTTTAATGCCTATCTCTTTCGTTTTCAAAATTTCAGTATCCATATTACCAAGATAATCTTGATAAACAATGGTACCATCTCTATCAACTAATTTAACTTCCATTTTATCATTATGTTTATTAATATCCATTAAAGATATACTTACAAAAGTGGCACTATTTGACACATTTGTTATTGTTAAATGCTTAACCATACTTTCTTTATTGCCTAAATAAGATGTTTCAAAATAATTACCATCTTTATAATTAATACTAAAAGTTTCATCAGCCAAAATTAAAGAAGAATCTGAGGCTTCTTCTTTAGAGTTATATACATAGGCACGGGAGACGCAAAAACCTGATAACATTATTATCAATGCCATAATAACAATACCGATTTTTGTGCTTATCCTCTTCATAACTTACCCCGACCATTTCCATAACAAAAGTATAACAATTTACTTAAAATAAATCAATCAATTTTCTAATTTCTTACAATTTTTTTAGCTTTTTGAGACAGTTAGTCTTCTGTTTTTCAATTAAAGTTATCTTAAAGACAATTTATGTTAAATAATTTCAAATATAAATTAAAAAGATAGATAATATTTACTAAAATCTATCTTGTATTTTTATACCTTATTAAATATATTTTTGTAATGTTTTAAACTCTGGGTTTGTTTCTAAATCGGTATCAGCTAGAGATTTAAATAATTGCTTTTGTTCACGATCTAACTTAGTAGGTATCATAACATTAATAATAACATACATATCACCTTTGCGACCGCTGTTAGGACTAGCAACCCCTTTACCTTTAATACGCATCTTCGTATCATTTTGAGTTCCAGCATCTATTTGCAATACTAAATTGCCATAAATAGTTGGAATTTCTTTTTTACAACCAAGGACTGCTTCGGTAATTGTAATAGGTAAATCCATATAAATATCATTTTCTTCTCGTTTAAATAATGGATGTTCTTTAACTGTAAATTCAATATAGATATCGCCGTTTGGTCCCCCATTGGTACCACTTGAACCTTTATCAGTAATTCTTAATTGTGTACCATTATCAACACCAGCAGGAACTTCAACTTCAATATCTTTTCGCATTTGGCATTTACCTTCACCATGACATTTTGGACAAGTTCTAGCAAAAGTCTTACCTGTTCCTTCACAATCTGGACAAGTAGTTTCCGTTTGGAAAGTACCAAACATTGTTCTTTGAGCTTGAGTTACACGGCCGCGGCCATTACAAGTTGAGCACTTTTTACTGTCAAAACCGCCTTCCCCATTACATTCATCACATTTTTCATTTAAATTAACATTAATAGTTTTATGAGTTCCAAAAACAGCTTCTTCAAAAGTCAAATTAATTCTAACTAGGGAATCTTCACCTTTAGTTGGACGAGTGCCACGACTTCTTGAGCTACCAAAGCCACCGAACGAGCCACCAAAGGCGCCACCAAATAAATCACGGAAGATATCATCGGTATCAAATGATGAGAAACCACCACCAAAACCGCCAAATCCACCTTGACCAGCACCAGCACCGCCCTGTTCAAATGCCGCCGAACCAAATTGGTCATAAGTCTTACGCTTTTGGGCATCACCTAAAATGGAATAAGCTTCACCAATTTCTTTGAATTTTTCCTCAGCCCCTGCTTCTTTATTAATATCAGGGTGATATTTCTTAGCAAGTTTACGAAAAGCCGATTTAATTTCGTCTTGCGTAGCAGTCTTACTTACTCCTAAAATCTCATAATAATCTTTATTACTTGCTGCCATTTTTAATCATTTCCTCTCTTAATTTTTTTGCCATAAGTAGTCTATCTTCAAACATTTTAACAGCATCATTTATAACATCAGTCTTATGCATATCAATACCACATTTAGCTAAAATATTTAATGGATAGTCAGAACCACCTGATTTTAAGAAGGTCAAATAATTTTCTAAAGCTCCTTCTTTTTTATTTAAAATATCATTAGCTATTTTTATTGCACAACTGAATCCTGTTGCATATTTATAAACATAAAACTGGGTGTAAAAATGGGGAATTCTCGACCATTCATAACCAATTTCTTCATCATTAACTATATTTTTATAATATAATTTATTTAAATCATAATATGTTTCATATAGTTTTTCTGTTGTTAGTGGTACTTCATCTCTATCCATCTCATGTACTAGGTATTCAAACTCAGCAAATTGGGTTTGACGATAAACAGTGGCTCTAAATTCGTCTAAAAATTTTGTTATATAAAACAATTTTTCTTCATTAGTTTTAGCATTTTTTATCATATATTCATTAAGTAAAACTTCATTTACCGTCGAGGCTATCTCTGCTAAAAATATTGGATAGCTACTGTTAGTATAAGTCTGATTCTTATCAGAGTAATAAGAATGCATAGCATGACCTAATTCATGAATAACAGTCGAAACCGAAGTATAATCTCCTTCAAAGTTTACAGAAACATAAGGACTAACACCATAAACGCCCCATTCATAAGCGCCACTTCTTTTACCATCATTAGGATACTTGTCAATAGAACGATTATTAAACATTTTTGAAATATCTTCGATATAGGTTTTACCAAGGGGTTTTAAGGCTTCTAAAATAGTTTCTTTAGCCTCCTCAAAAGTATATTTTTTACTCTTAATGTTACATAGTTCCACATAAACATCATACATGTGTAGTTCATCATAGCCTAAAAATTCACGACGAAAGTCTAAGTAATCATATAAAGTATCTAAATTTTCATGAATAGCTTTTATCAAATTCAGATAAACATCTTTATCAATATTATCTTCATAAAGACTATATTCCATACTTGATGGAAAATTTCTAATTTTAGCAATCAAATTATCTTCTTTAACTTGACTTTTATAAAGTGCTGTTAAAGTATTTTTATGGTCTTCATAAAAAGCATAATATTTTTTAAAAGCATCTTTACGAACACTTCTATCTTTATCGATCATGAAATTAGAATAGTTACTATGATTTAGAGAAATATTTTTATCATCTTTTAAAACATCAGCAAATTTAACATCGGCATTATCTAAACTGCCAAAGGCATCATCACCAGTACCTAAAATCGTCTCAAAACTAGCGATTATCTGCTCTTCTTTTTCGCTCAAAGTACATTTTTTATAACGATACAAGCATTCTAGGCCAAAGGCATACTCTTCCAACTTAGCATTTTTCTTAACCAGTTTCTTTATAGTCTCATGATCAGTACTTAATAATTCATTTTTAGTAAATGCTAATTCTTGAGTTACTTTAGTAAGTAGACTTTCAGCTTTCTCTTTATAATTTTTACCCTTAATATCATTAGTATCTTGATAATGATATAAATAAGAATATTTATAAATTTTTCCTAACGCCATTGATAATTCATCATTTGTCTTCAAATAAGTATATAAAGTGTTTTCATCATCTAAAATATGTCCCTTCATATCTTTAATAACTTTAATTTTATCTAAGACTTCTTGATAATTTTTATCATATTCAGCATCACTTTTAAATATTTTGGTTAAATCCCATGTATCTTCTTTGTTTATTTGGCTTCTTTCCATTCTAGATCTCCTTATATTCCCATAACTTTTTTTATTAAGTTTTTATCCTTTTTTTCAATATCAAACTTATAGCACTTAATCTTATAGTAGTAAAAGTTCTAGTCGCCTAGAACTTTTAAACTCTATATTTATTATTTTTCTTCGTATTTAGCTTCTTTTACATCATCTTTAGAATCATTTGTTGTGTTATTAGAATCAGCATTTGCTGTATTTTGATTTTGTTTTGCCGCTTCTTCATATACTTTTTGAGCATATTTCATGGCAACATCATTTAATTCTTTAGTCTTAGCTTTAATATCATCAGCGTTATCAGAATTCATTACATTCCTTAATTCAGCAATTTTATCTTCAGCAGCCTTCTTATCATCATCAGATACTTTACCTTCTAAGTCTTTTAATGATTTTTCCGTTTGGAAGATTGTTGCATCAGCTTCATTTTTAGCTTCAGCTAGGGCTTTTCTCTTATCATCGGCTTCTTTATTAGCTTCAGCTTCTTTTCTCATCTTTTCAATTTCTTCATCACTTAAGTTAGTTGATGATGTAATTGTAATTGATTGTTCTTTATTAGTTCCTAAATCTTTAGCAGTTACATGAACGATACCATTAGCATCGATATCAAATTTAACTTCGATTTGTGGAATACCACGAGGAGCAGCAGGAATACTATCTAGACGGAAGTTTCCTAAAGTCTTGTTATCAGAGGCCATTGGTCTTTCACCTTGTAATACATGAATATCTACAGCAGGTTGATTATCAACAGCAGTTGAGAATACTTGGGATTTACTTGTTGGAATCGTTGTATTTCTTGGAATTAAGACAGTCATAACATCACCCATAGTTTCAATACCAAGTGATAATGGTGTTACATCTAATAATACTAAGTCATCAACTTCACCAGTTAAGACACCACCTTGAATAGCAGCACCCATAGCCACAACTTCATCTGGGTTAACTTCTTTAGAAGGTTCTTTACCTAATTCTCTCTTAACTAAGTCTTGAATATATGGAATTCTTGTTGAACCACCAACTAACAATACTTTATCAATATCACTAGCTGTAAGTTTAGCATCTTTAAGAGCTTTTCTAACAGCATCTAATGTTGAATCAAATAAGTCTTTATTTAAATCTTCAAATTTAGCACGATTTAATGTTACATTTAAATGTAATGGTCCTTCAGCACTTTGAGCAATGAATGGAATTGAAATTTCCGCACTCATCATACCAGACAAGTCTTTCTTAGCTTTTTCAGCAGCATCTTTAATGCGTTGCATTGCCATCTTATCATTTGATAAGTCAACGCCATTTTCTTTCTTGAATTCAGATACTAAATAATCCATAATTCTTTGATCGAAATCATCGCCACCTAAATGGTTATTACCAGCAGTTGATTTAACTTCGAAAACACCATCGCCTAAGTCTAGAATTGATACATCAAATGTACCACCACCTAAGTCGTATACAAGAACGGTATGGGTCTTTTCTTGTTTATCAATACCATAAGCAAGAGCAGCAGCAGTTGGTTCATTAATAATTCTTTCAACATCTAAACCAGCAATCTTACCAGCATTCTTAGTAGCTTGTCTTTGGGCATCATTAAAGTATGCAGGAACTGTGATAACAGCTTTAGTAACTTTTTCACCTAAATAGCTTTCAGCATCACTCTTAAGTTTCATTAAAATTTTAGCCGAAATTTCTTCTGGTGAATACTTACGACCATTAATTTCCACTTTTTCATCAGTACCCATTTTTCTCTTGATACTTGAAACAGTATTTTTAACATTAGTAACAGCTTGGCGTTTAGCAGTCTCACCGACTAATTCTTCATCACCTTTAATAGCGAAAACACTTGGAGTTGTTCTATTACCTTCTGGATTAGTAATTACATGAGGAACTCCACCCTCTAGTACAGCAACACAAGAGTTTGTTGTACCTAAATCTATACCTATAATTTTACTCATAATTAATCTCTCCTATTCATTAACTTTAACCATCGCTGGTCTTAATAATTTATCTTTATACATATAGCCTTTTTGTAAAACATCTAAGACAACACCTTGTTCTTCTTCAATAATACTTTCGGTAAGAACAGCATCCATAAACTTAGGATCAAAAGGTTTATGTAAACATTCTACTTCGGTAACCCCGATATTTTTTAAAACGGTAAGCATATTAGTATATATCATTTTGTATCCCTCTAAATACTTATCATTCTCACTATTATCCATAGCTATTGCTCGCTCAAAATTATCAATAATTGGTAGCAAGGATTTAATCAAGTCCGAACCTTCATACATTGCTCTCTTAGATAATTCGTCTTCATATCGACGACGCATATTCTGAATTTCTGCTGACAAGCGAACAACTTTTTCATTACTTGTAGCAACCTCTTTTTTTAACTTCTCTAATTCTAAAGAATTTTTATTATCTTTATTAAAGAAGGACTTCTTTTTTTCTTTATCTTTAGGTAAGTCTTCCGTTTCTTTTACATCTTTAGATGCAGATTCTAAAGTAACTTCTGGCTCTACCTTCTTTTTATTTTCTTCTTCAGTCATTTTTTTCCTCATTATCATTTATATTTTCACTAATATATTGTAGTAAACCAACAACTTTATCATATTCCATTCGCTTAGGTCCGACAACCGCTATTGTACCTTCTTCCCCATCACGATGATATTTAGCTTTAACAATGGTTACATCTTTATCGAAATCATTTTCATCGCCAATATAAACATTGATGCCTGATTTATCAGAATACATATTTCTAGCTACTAATTCCCTATCTTCTAGTTTACTAGCTATTCGCTTTAGGCTAATTGCATCTTCATATTCTGGTTGATTATAAAGGTTAGCTTTACCACCAAAGTGAATATTAGCTGTATTCTTAGCAAAATCACTAAACGCATCATAGAAAATATTATAAACTTGTTCATACTGTAACATCTTCTTAGCAATAATTGGTTTAATTTCAAATTCTAATCGTTGTGATACTTCATCAATTGGTGTTCCCACCAACATTTTATTAATCATCTCACCAGTTTTAACAATTTCATTAATATCGGTATCTGGTGATAAGACAAATTGTTTATTTTCAACAATTCCTTTATCAGTACATACTAATGCTACAATTTTGTTATCAGCTAGCGGAATAATATTAATTTGCTGTAGGGCATTATCTTTAGAACTACTACCCAATATCACTGAAGTATAATTAGTTATTTCACTTATTATATCAACACATTTATTTACAGCATCTGAGACAACTAAATTTTGATTTTGAAAGATAGTTTGCAATTTTAACATATCTTCACCACTTAGCTCTTTTGGTTTCATTAAATATTCAACATAATATTTATAACCAGCCTCACTTGGTACTCTGCCACTTGATATATGATTTTTCTCTATGTAACCTAATTGCTCTAAATAAGCCATTTCATTACGAATAGTGGCCGAAGAACACTTAAACTTTTTACATAAAGATTTACTACCAACTGGTTTAGCATAAGATATATAATTCTCTACTATTTCCTTTAATAGTAAACTTTCTCGTTCACTCATAACATCACCTCAATTAGCTATAAGCCAATATGTTTAGCACTTTTTCTTTTCAAATGCTAAAATCATTATATATTATATGTTAGCACTTGTCAATATATGAGTGCTAATTTTTG